>CAJPML010000028.1 GCA_905371725.1 Leptotrichia sp. oral taxon 215 | reverse complement strand
AATAAAAATTTAAAGAAATTAGAAAAGGAGAAACTAAAAAAAGAAAGCAAGATTTTAAAATTCATAGAAGAAAATCAGCCTTATTATTACCAAGCAAGAGATATACAGCTAAAAACTAATATCAAATCAAAAGAATGTACTGAAATTGTTACAGAATTAATAAAATCCGGGAAAATAACTGTAACAAAGGACGGTAAACAGGGAATATATGGAGCAACAATTGAGCTAAGTAATCATATAGAAGGTGCCGAGGTGGTATCTTAAAATGGCGATTAATCCAGGTAAAAGATTTGAGAATGACTTTCAGAAAAGCATAGATAGAGAAAATATTTTTCTACACAGGCTTAAAGACGGAAGCACAAGAACTGGAGCCAATGGCGAAATGGTAAGGCTTAAAAATAGAAACTTATGCGATTTTATACTCTTCAAGGGCGGGCAACTTGTCCTTGTTGAGCTTAAATCATTTCTAGGAAAGTCAATGGCTTTTAGTAATATAAAAAGCAATGTAAATGAGCAGATGACATTTTTATATGATCTGCAAAAGGAAACAGAAAAAAACGGAGTTAAGGCTTATATGGTGCTAAATTTCAGAGATTTTGAAGAAACTTATGCTGTGCCAGTTGGAAAATTTTATGAGCATTACAAAAACACAACAAAGGCAAGTATAAATATTTCAGAAGTGAAAGAAATAGGAACTTTACTGGAACAGGAAAAGAAACGTATAAGCTTTAAATATAACATTAACAGCTTATTTGAGGAGGAAACATGGCAAGAAGAATGAGGGAAAGAGTGATTGAGGTACTGGACAATTATCCTATTACGAGAGATGTAGAAAATCCTGACACAATGATATTTTGCTTAATGTTAATGGAAGACGGGATTATTGATAAATATAAGGCAAAAGAAATATATGATAAATACTCAATAAACAACGTTGTGAAATCAAGACAGGAAATACAGAATAAAAGCAACATGTATGAACCTCGTGAGGAAACAAAAGAAAAACGCCGTGTGGCATTTATGGATTTGCGGCACAAATGGAGAAAAGGGAAATTTAAGGTGTAGAGCATGAAAAAACGTATGTCAAGGGAAAATCAAAAATTAATCTACTGGTTTATAGACTGTTACGCTTATAAATTAAAAGGCGTAGATATAAACTGGCAGACCAGCAAAGAGAAACCAGCTATTTCAGACTATTTTCTTTACAAGGCAAAGGAAGATTTGAAGAAACTCTATATCAGATACAGTGGGAAAAACATAAAGTCGTACGAGCCTTTTAAGGACATGGAAAATAAGCTAAAAGGCAGAATAGGAGATGTAATTGACAAGAATTATACGAAAGAAAGCAAAATTAATATAATCACAAATGATTTAATGGATTTTGTAACTGATGAAATACAGCTGCTTTTCATAAAACTTAATGACACTTTCAGTTTAGCCATAAAGCTTATGAGCAACCTTGAAGCTATAGAATTTACAAATTTTCTTTTTGACTATTTTCTGCAGAATGACATAGCAATGTGGGAAGAAATGCAGAAACTTTATAAAGAACAAAATGAGGATAAATACATATATGCAAAGCTAAAACATAGAAAATGTGCCGTATGCAATAGAAGTCCAGTAGATATGGAACACTGGCAGAATGTTGCAAATTTAGGCGGATATGCACATGATAAAGGTCAGGGGGTATATATATCCCTCTGCCGACATCATCACACAGAGAAACATAATATAGGCGTTGAATCATTTGAAAGAAAATATGATATAAGAGGAATTAAATTAAATGAGGACCAGGTAAAGGAATTAAAGAAAATATATAAAGGGCATTTTAAAGCCTTTAAGGAGGAAAAATGACAACAAAAATAATTGTAACACTAATGATTTTAAGTATAGTTATTTGTCAAGTTAGTAAAGCTGAAAAAAGAAGATATTTAATGAGTGCTTACTTTGATTTGGTTTTAATGTGTATATATCTAGCAACAACAATAGGAATTTATTTATTTTTAAAGTAATGACAGGAGGAATAAAAATGAAATTTTTAAAAACATATTTATTAGGTGTTATAATAGTTTTTGTTATTTTAACAGCAGGAAGAACAATATCAAAAATAAAGTCATACAAAAAAACTGGCAGATGGAACAGCCATGAAATCGAATGGGGAGAAATAACATATTATTCGCTTTACAGTTTTAGTTTTTTCGCTCTGCTGTTAGATGATTTTATAAGAGAAAATCTGCGATAAAAAGTTTTGAAAAAAGCGTAAAATGTGATATAATATAGGAGGTAAAATGAGCATAAATAAAGAACTCGAAGAAATAGAAAAATTTTTAAAAAGCAACAAAGTCGGAAGTGTTATTATTGAAAGAAAGCCGAACGGTACAATAACAATACAGAAGACAGAAACAGCACAATATAAAAAAGAGTATGCGAATAATAAGGCAACCTAAGTTGTGTAAGTTTCGAGACAATTAAATAAGATTATAAATATTGAGTACATGAATATTAAGATGACCGTATTTATAGAGTTAAGGGTAAAACCTTGATTTTATAATTACGGTCATTTTTTATTTTGCCTCCTCCTTAATTTATATATATGAGACCATTAGTTTGACAAGGGTCGGTTGCGGTTGGTGGGAAAGAAATTAAAAGAGAGGGATAACATGAAAATAGAAAAGATTAGCATAGAAAAAATAAAAATGTACGAGAACAATGCAAAAGAACATCCTGACTGGCAGATAGAAAAATTATCTGAAACTATAAAAAAACTAGGATATAGAAGTCCGATTATAGTTGATGAGAATAACATGATCCTAGCAGGGCATGGAAGATACATGGCTTTAAAAAAACTAGGTTATAGAGATGTTCAAGTAGTGAGACATACAGATTTAACAGAAGAAGATAAAAAAGCGTATATGATAGCTGATAATCAGTATACATTGAATACAGGTTTTAACATGGAAATATTAAGACAGGAAATAGAAGAGCTTGAAAGCGTAGATTTTGACACATCGTTGTTAGGATTTGATGAAATAGAGCTTCAGGAAATAATGGAAGATGAGATTGAAGAAACTGCAGGAGATAATCAAGAAGTAGCAGAAGATGATGCCGAATTGGAAGAACCAAAAAACATAGTAATAAAGTCAGGAGATTTAATTGAATTAGGAAAACACAGAGTAATGTGCGGAGATAGCACTGATTCAAAACAAATAAAACTTTTATTAAATAATGAAAAAGCACATCTAGTATTCACAGATCCTCCATACGGAATGAAAAAGGAAAAAGATGGAGTTACAAATGACAATTTAAATTTTTATGATTTACTTGATTTTAATAAAAAATGGATACCTTTGTCATTTGAAAATTTAACCGAAAACGGTAGCTGGTACTGCTGGGGAACAGATGAACCTTTAATGGACATTTATTCTAATCTATTGAAACCAAAAATTGAAAATAATGAAATAACATTCAGAAATTTGATAACTTGGGACAAAGGGACCGGACAGGGGCAAAATTCAGAACTTACAAGGATGTATGCCACTGCTGATGAAAAATGTCTATTTGTTATGAACGGTGTGCAGGGATTTAATACAAATTCAGAAAATTATTATGAAGGATGGGAACCAATCCGACAATATCTCGCAATAGAAATAGAAAAATGTGGTGGAAACAAGGCTTGGAAAAAAGCATTAGGCAATCAAATGGGAAAACATTATTTTACAAAAAGCCAGTGGGTATTTCCGACTGAAGAAAATTATAAAAAGTTACAAAAATACGGAAAAGAATATGGAACTTTTCAAAAAGAATATGAAGAGCTGAAAAAAGAATATGAAAAAATAAAAAGTAAATTTTATGATTCTAGAGCTTATTTCAATAATACTCACGATAATATGAACAATGTTTGGCATTTTGATAGAGTTGTAGGAGAAGATAGAGAAGAAGCAGGAGGGCACGCAACACCTAAGCCTGTCGGATTGTGTGCAAGAGCAATAAAAAGCAGTAGCCGAGAAAACGAAAGAGTATTAGATTTATTTGGAGGTAGCGGAAGTACATTGATAGCTTGTGAACAATTAAATAGAAAAGCGTATTTAATGGAATTAGAAACCAAGTGGGTGCAAGTAATTATAGAAAGATATTTAAAATTTACAGGAGAAGAAAAAATAAAGATAAATGGAAAAACTGTAAATTGGGAAGAATATAAGAATGGATAAGCAGAACTTACGAGATCTGTTAAGAAAAGAATATGAAAATGGTGCAGGAATCACAGAATTATGTAGAAAATACAATCAAAGTATTAATACAGTCAAAAGTTGGAAAAAAAGAGATGGCTGGAAAAAAAAACAGATAAATGCACCCTTAACTAATGCACCCCCAAAAAAGAAAAGTGCACCTAAAATGAAAAAAGATGCAATCGAAAAAGAAATTAAAATACAACAAGATATTTTAAACGGAAAAAGCAAACAAGAAATAATGTCCGAATATGGCATTTCAGAACGTACTTACAGCAGGAAGACAAAAAATGCAAGAGAATTAAGAAAAGAACGTACTGAAAAATATCTCGAAAAGATTGTAGATGAAGTATACAAGGGCGACATTTACAAGATATTAAAAAATACAGAGGTTGCAAAAGCTAATCTGATAATAAAGACTACTAATGAGTTAAGCAACAAAGAAGAAACGAACATTAAAAAGATACAGGAATACGAAAAAGCGTATCAGACTATTAAGAAAATGGGTATGGATTTAATGAGAACAGGGAAAATGCTAACTCCTTATGAAATATTGGAAATTGAACAACAGTTAGTCAATGAAGAACTGTTGCAAGAGAAACTGGATCTTGAGAAAAAGAAAATAGAAGGCGAACAGCTGAAAGATACAAAAGTAGAATTTAAATTCAAAGAAAAAGAGATAGAAGAACTGGAGGATAAAAAAAATGAATAACGAAAATTTGACTGAAGCAACAACAGTTGTAGAGGAAAAGAAAAGCAACAAGGCTGAAAAGCTTTTAAAAGAATTTGTGGAAAAGCATTTGGAAGGAACAAGATATGTGAGAGATTTTGAATTAACAATTTCAGATGAAACTAAGACTTTCGGAATAGCTACAAATAATATTCTGTATGATTTTGATATTCCAAAAGAGGAATTTGAAGAAAAAGTTGACTTTTTACATAACACAAAAACGCAAGATACATCAGGAGTTAAATATCAGTATAGAGTGATTAAGAAAAAAGGAGATAGTTTTATTGCGGCATTTAAATCAGACAGTTATGTGGTAGGAGCTGGAAAAGTAGGAAGAACAAGAGAGATTGTGGAGGTGTAGTTAAATGGGAAAAAATGGTAAAAAAGAAAATTTAGTTGAAACAAATGTTGAAGAAATCAACACAGAAGTTGAGAAGTCAGAAGAGCAATCTGAAGAAATCAACACAGAAGTTGAGAAGTCAGAAGAGCAATCTGAAGAAATCAACACAGAAAATAAAATAACTAAAGAGGATTTAGAAGCAAGAATAAAAAAAGGTGACTTTAGGATAGCACGTAACTTTGTTTTTAAAGACGGCTCAAAAGAATTAAGAGTAGATTACAAGGATACAGACCGTAATTATTTACTTGAAAGTAATGAATTGATTGAGTATTTCAAAGAGAAATATCCACATCAGGAATTTTTTATTTTAGGAGAATAAATGGAAATTAAGTTGGATATAAATGAACATTTCAAGGGATTTATATCTGAAGAAAAATCAGACATATATTTGCTGATTGGAAGCTATGGAAGTGGCAAAAGCTACAATGTGGCAACTAGACTTATTATAGATAGTTTCAAGGGAAAAAGAAAAATGCTGGGAATAAGGAAAGTTTACAGAGATATAAGAGATAGTGTATTTACTGATTTAGTTGATGTTATAACTGAACTTGAGTTAGAGAATTATTTCAACATAAGGACTGGACGTTTGGAAATAGAAAACAAAATGACTGGAACTAAATTCATATTCAGAGGATTGGACGAGGTAGGAAGACTTAAATCAATAAAAGGTATCACGGATATATGGATAGAAGAAGCTAATCAGTGCAACAGAAATGATTTCAAGCAGCTTAGATATAGATTGAGAACTCCGGGAGTGAAAATGCACATGTACCTGAGTACAAATCCAGCAGAGCCTGACATTGCTTCAAACTGGACTTACTGGTTTCTGACAGAATATGCAGGAGTATCTGAAGAAACATTATATGAAAAAAGGGAATTCATAAAAAAGATAGAAGATACTGAAACAGGATATGTGCAAAGGATATACATCAATCATTCAACTTATAAAGAAAATAAGTTTCTTCCACCTAGTGCGGTTGCGGAATTAAATATGGAAAAGGATCCTTATTTAGTAGCAATAGCACAGCAAGGAAGATTTGGTTATCATGGGGAGTTTGTTTATAACAACATTGAAAAAGAAAGCAATGAATATGTGGACGAACAGGTGGCAAGACTAGGGATTGAATGGCATGTTGCGGGAATGGACTTTGGATTTAAAGTTTCCTACACTGCAGTTGTGAGAGCTGCAATAGATTATGAAAATAATATTCTCTATATCTATAATGAATTTTACAACAAAGGATTAACCAATCCACAAATAATACAAGAAGACTTCCTTTATGATATAGCGGAAGATGGTATTGTAATATATGCTGATTATGCAGAGCCTAAAACAATACAAGAATTCAAAGCGAACGGAATACTCATGGCAAAGGCGGATAAAATGGTAGGAAATCCGTTGGGTAGGATTGGAAAAGTGCAATCATTCAACAGAATTGTGATAGCACAGCGGTGTGAGAACACATATAGAGAACTAAAAAACTTGAAATTTCAAAAGGACGAGAACGGAGTAATAATAGTGGGAGATAAGAAGAAAATGTTTAACTTCGATGCTCACACTAAAGATGCACTTGACTATGCTCTTTCACGATACAGACCAAGAGATTTAAAAACAAGATACAAAAGTAAGATATAAGGGGGTGAACATGTTTAAATTTTTTAGAAAAAAGGAACAAGGCACAACAATTAAAAACTTTAATGACTTGTTGAATTATGTGAAAGCTTTTAATATTTCTCCTTATACTGTCAATGTACAAAGAATGTTGAAGCAAATCCCTGAAAATCCTTTCATAAGCTCGGCACTTGAAAGAATGCAACAAGGATTTTACTCAATAGACTGGAGTGTGTATGAGGAAAATACGGAAGGGAAAAACGAAAAAAAGGACAATATAGTTTATAGGAGTTTGATTAATCCTAACGCTTTGATGGATACAGATGACTTTTTATATTATTGTTATCTTTACTGGACTATCTTTGGAGAATTCCTTATTCAAAAAATAAAGCTTTATAACAAGTATGATTTATGGGTATACAGTCCAGCTGAATATACAATAAATTACAATAATAACAATATACTTTTTGGAATTCAGAGCATTGACTTATCAAATGGAAAGAAAATTTCAGGAAAAGAACTTGAAAACTTCTGTTATAAGAAAATGCCCAATTTATATTCTAAAGGTAATGGAATAAATAGAGTGACTTCACTTGCATTGTTACATGACTACTACTGTTTAATAAGCAGATGGAATAACAGTATACTGAAAAACAGTGGTAAAAGACAGTTCTTAATTTTATTAGACCAGCTAGGAACAGGGGAAACAATAGAAAAAATTCAGGACAGAATAAGTGAGAACAGTGGAGCGGATGGAATAGGGAAACCAATTATTTTAAGTGGATTTGACGAAAAATCAAAAATACATAATCTTGACTTTACTCCACGAGATTTCGACTTTATAGAAGCAACAGTGGAAATAAGAAATATCACTTCAAACGTTCTGAATGTTCCTGATTTGCTTATTGGTGGGAAAGATAATGCTAAATACAACAACATGCAGGAGGCAAAGAAAGCACTCTACACTGAGAACGTTATCCCTGCGGCTGAACAGATAAAGTCATGCATAAATAGATTATTTCAAAAAGATTTCGGGCATAATGAACTGATTGACTTTGACACTTCAAAAATAGAAGTACTGAAAGATAATCAGATTGAATTGATAAATACATTGAATGCTTCGGAGATACATACCGTAAATGAAAAAAGGAAAATGCTTAATTTAGACAGTATAACTGGAGCAGACGAAATATTGATAAAAGGAATGCCAAGTACTTTAACGGATGTATTGAACGGCGAAACAGAGCCAATTGATAACAATCCAAGTGAGGACGATATTTAATGACAAAAAAAGAAAAGAAACAAATGGAGAAACAAGCTGAAGCATTAAAGAAAGCAAGAGGAAAAGCAACGAAAGTTGTAAAAAAAAAATTAGACTCAAACTTTAATGATTTATCAAATAGTGTTGATGTAATAAATGAAGAAATAATAATTGATTTTTCAACTTTCAAAAATAACTTAAATAAAACACTACTACTCACTCATAGAGTTTCAACTAAGGCTGTAATAGATGTAGTAGACGAAATGTATGAAGTGAGGGAAAAGGTAAAGTATTTTAAAGATATAGAAGATAAAAGGCTAAATGATTTTAATGCTAAAAAAGCTGCAGAAAAAGTACAAAAAATAGATGAAGTTAC
>CAJPML010000027.1 GCA_905371725.1 Leptotrichia sp. oral taxon 215 | reverse complement strand
TTGATAAGTTGTAAAGTAGGCACAACATTGTGTTATAGTAACTTCTAGTATACTAATGAAAATATATAGGATATATTAATGAATCAAAAAACATATTCAAAAAGAATTTAAAAGTGCTATTGACTTTTTGAAAAAACAGGGTATAACATTGTTAACAAATAATGAACAGACAAAAATAGATTACTAACAAAAATGTTAATAAAATTATTTTTAGGAGGAAACAAATGGCTAAATTAGACGAAATTACGAGAGAATCTTGGATTTTAAGTACTTTTCCCGAATGGGGAACTTGGTTAAATGAAGAAATTGAAGAAACAAAAGTTGAGCCTGGAAAAGTTGCAATGTGGTGGCTTGGAAATATGGGACTTTGGGTAAAGACTGAAGGAAATGCAAATATCTGTATGGATCTTTGGGTGGCAACAGGAAAGAGAACAGGAAAAAACAAGCTTATGAAACCTAAGCATCAGCATCAGAGAGCGGTAGGATGTGTTGCATTACAGCCCAACCTTAGAACTACTCCTTGCGTTATAGATCCTTTTGCAATAAAAGAACTTGATGCTCTTATGGCTACTCACTCACATAGTGATCACATAGATCAGAATGTAGCGGCTGCAGTTCTTAAAAATTGTCCTGAAGCAAAATTTATAGGGCCTAAGACTTGTACAGACATATGGAGAAAATGGGGTGTGCCTGAAGACAGACTTGTAACTGTAAGACCTGGGGATGAAGTAACTGTTAAGGATGCAAAAATAAAAGCTCTTGAATCATTCGACAGAACAATGCTGCTTACAGTGGCTGAAGATGTTGTTTTAAAAGACAAACTTCCACCTGATATGGACGACATGGCAGTTAACTATCTGATAGAAACAAAGGCAGGTAATGTGTATAATGCAGGAGATTCGCATCATTCAAACTATTTTGTAAAGCATGGAAATGAAAATAAGGTTGATGTTGCCTTTGTAGGATTTGGAGAAAATCCAAGAGGAATGACTGATAAATTAACTTCTTCAGATGTACTGAGAGTGGCTGAGGAACTGAAAACACAAGTTGTAATACCTATACATCATGATATATGGTCTAACTTTATGGCTGATCCAAAAGAAATTACTTTATTATGGAATTACAGAAAAGACAGAATGAAGTACAAATTTAAACCATATATATGGCAGCCGGGAGGAAAATTTGTATTCCCTGATAACAAGGATGACATGGAATATATGTACCCAAGAGGATTTGAAGATGCGTTCACTATAGAACCTGATTTACCATTCAAATCATTCTTATAAAATAAATTTTTGAGGATAAAAAGTATATTAAAAGTAAGTATTAAAAAACAAAATAATTTAAAAGGAGAAAAAAATGAATTTTTTTATGGCAATAGGAACATGGTTTGGACAGAATATATTAACTAAACCGGAATTTTTTGTAGGTCTTTTAGTTTTCGTAGGTTATTTATTTTTAGGTAAGAAAATATATGAAGCAGTTGGTGGATTTATTAAGGCGACTGTAGGATATATGATATTAAACGTAGGTGCAGGTGGACTGGTAACAACATTTAGACCAATCCTGGCCGCATTAAAGACTAAATTTCAATTGAATGCCGCAGTTATAGATCCATATTTTGGACTGCAGGCTGTTGATGAAGCGATTAAAGGAATGATAGAACTGGATCCTTCCAAAAAAAGTCTTGCTGCATCGGTTATGATGGCATTGTTAATCGGGTTTATTATAAATATAGTGTTAGTTTTATTCAGAAAAATTACTAAAGTAAGAACGTTATTTATAACAGGGCATATTATGCAGCAACAGGCTTCAACAGCTTCATGGATGATTTTCTTCCTGTTCCCTCAGTTCCGTAATATATGGGGAATTGTTCTTATAGGCTTATTTTCAGGAGTATACTGGGCAGTAGGATCAAACCTTTCAGTTGAACCAACTCAAAGATTGACTGAAAATGCAGGGTTTGCAATAGGGCATCAACAGATGTTTGCAATCTGGGCTGTTGACAAATTAGCTCCAAAAATAGGAAATCCTAAAAAGAGACTGGACGACATGAAATTACCTAAATGGCTGACAATGTTACATGATGACATTATTGCAACAGGACTTATAATGATAATATTCTTTGGAGTAATAATGCTGGTATTAGGACCTGAATTCTTCACTGCAAAATTTGGAAAATGTACAATTGCAAATGGAGTACAGACTTGTCCAGTTATAAATCCTAATGGGGTGGCTACAGGAGCGTTCGATCCTAAAAAACTTTCATTCGGAACTTATGTTGTATCAACAACATTACTGTTCGCAGTATATTTGACAATATTAAAAACTGGTGTTAGAATGTTCGTATCTGAGTTGACATTATCATTCCAGGGAATTTCAAATAAAATATTGCCAGGATCTTTACCAGCAGTTGACTGTGCGGCTTCTTACGGGTTTGGATCACCAAGTGCAGTGTTATTTGGATTCTTAGTGGGAACAATAGCTCAGTTTATATCAATAGCAGGATTACTTATATTCAAATCGCCTGTATTCATAATAACAGGATTCGTTCCAGTATTCTTTGATAATGCCACTATTGCAGTGTATGCTGATAAACGTGGCGGAGCAAGGGCTGCGTTAATACTGTCGGCACTGTCAGGAGTACTACAGGTATTATGTGGAGCAGTTGCTGTGGCTTTATTCCAGTTAAAAGGTGGATGGCATGGAAATATTGACCAGAGTACAGTATGGCTTGCTCAGGGATTTGTAATGAAGTACTTAGGAGTAATAGGATATGTACTGGTAATTGTAGCAATGCTGATAATTCCTCAGATACAGTATATGAAATCAAGAAACAAGGAACAGTATTTTGAAGGAACAGTAGATTTGGAAGAAAACTAAAATAATAGAAAAGAAAGAGAGAAGTGGTAATAATGATGAAAGTACTTGCAGTATGCGGAAGTGGAATGGGAACAAGTATGATTATGAAAATGAAAGTGGCTCAGGTGTTGAAAAAACTGGATGTAGATGCAGATGTAAATTCATGCAGTTTGGGAGAAGCAAAATCAGGACTTGCAAACTATGATCTTGTTTTAGCTTCAACTCATATAATAAATGATTTAAAAGGTGGACCAAATACTAAAATGGTAGGACTTTTAAACTTACTTGACGCTAATGAACTTGAAACAAAATTGAAAGAAGTAGGAATCGGTTAATATCAGTAAAATTACAACAAATTACAGATTGAATTTGGAGGATATAAAATGAATTTAATGGATTCGTTAAAGGAAAATAATTCTGTAGTGTTAAAACAGCATGCCTCAACATGGGAGGAAGCAATAGAAGTATGCATGAAACCTCTGTTGGAAAGAAATGCTGTGGAAAGAAGCTATGTTAATGCGATAATTGAAAGAACTAAGGAATTGGGACCATTTTATGTGTTGGCTCCAGGGCTTGCAATGCCTCATGAAAGACCGGAAATGGGAGTAAATAAAAATTCCTTCAGTTTTGTAACGCTTGAACAGCCAGTTGCATTTCCTGATGGGCAGGAAGTTGACATACTGATAGGTCTTGCGGCAGTTAATGCAGATGTACACAATGGGGAAGCTATCCCTCAGATAGTAATGCTTTTTGAAGATGAAGATGTATTTGAAAAAATAAGAGCGGCTGAAGTTCCAGAAGATATTTATAAAATAATCAGTGACGCAGTTGCCGGATAAATTAAATTAAAAATTGCAATCAGAAATATGCCGGCAAGTTAAAAGTCGGCATATTTTACTAATAAAATTAGGAGGATATAGGTATGGCAAGACCTTTATTACAGGTAGCATTGGATCATTCAGATTTACAGGGGGCAATAAAAGCCGCAGTGTCAGTAGGACATGAAGTGGACGTTATAGAAGCAGGAACAGTTTGTCTGCTGCAGGTAGGGAGTGAACTTGTAGAAGTTTTAAGAAGTCTTTTTCCTGAAAAGACGATAGTAGCTGATACTAAATGTGCGGATGCAGGTGGAACAGTGGCAAAAAATAACGCAGTAAGGGGTGCTGACTGGATGACATGTATCTGTTCAGCAACTATTCCAACAATGAAAGCCGCTTTAAAGGCAATAAAGGAAGTACGTGGAGATAAAGGGGAAATACAGGTGGAACTTTACGGGGACTGGACTTATGAACAGGCTCAGCAATGGCTTGATGCCGGAATAAGTCAGGCTATATATCATCAGAGCCGTGATGCATTACTTGCCGGAGAAACTTGGGGAGAAAAAGATCTGAACAAAGTTAAGAAACTTATCGAAATGGGATTCAGAGTATCAGTAACAGGCGGATTAAGCACTGAAACACTTAAACTGTTTAAGGGTGTAGATGTATTTACATTTATTGCAGGTCGTGGAATTACTGAGGCTGCAAATCCTGCGCAGGCTGCAAGAGAATTTAAGGAAGAAATAGCTAAATACTGGTCTGAATAGTAGATTTCCTCCTTTTATGACGTAAACAAGCTATCTGAAAATTTTAAATTTTAATAGAAAAAAACTGTTCAGAATAAATTTTAATAGAAGAGGTTAATAATGAAAGATTTAAATAAACTTAATTTGGGAATATATGAAAAGGCTCTCCCTAAGGATATTGACTGGATTGAAAGAATACGTCTTGTAAAGGAATGCGGATATGATTTTGTTGAAATATCAGTAGATGAAACTGACGAAAGACTTGCAAGACTTGACTGGTCTGATGAGGAAATTAACAAAATACATGCTGAGCTTGTAAATACAGGAGTCAGAATTCCATCGATGTGTTTTAGCGGACATCGAAGATTTCCAATGGGAAGCATGGATGAAAAAACGAGAGAAAAAGCGATGGAACTAATGCAGAAAGCTATAATTTTTGCTGATAAGATGGGAATCAGAACCATTCAGATGGCAGGATATGATGTGTATTATGAAGATGGCAGTGAACAGACAAAGAAGTATTTTACAGAAAATCTGAAAAAAGCTGTAGAATGGGCATCTTCATATAATATTACGCTATCGATAGAAATAATGGATCATCCCTTTATAAATTCAATTACAAAATATATGGAATATGCAGAAATAATAAAGTCACCATGGCTGAAAGTCTATCCTGATGTGGGAAATCTTACTGCATGGCCTGAAAATGACACGTTAAAGGAGCTTGAACTTGGAATAAGAAATGGTGAAATAACAGGAATTCACTTAAAGGATACATTGGCAGTGACAGAAAGCTTTCCGGGTAAATTTAAGGAAGTTCCTTTCGGAGAAGGATGTGTGGATTTTCCAAAAGTGTTTGCTAAACTGAAGGAGCTGAATTATAAAGGGCCATTCCTGATAGAAATGTGGACTGAAAAATCTGATAATCCAATTGAGGAAGTAAAGAAGGCCAAGGAATGGATGCTTGGAAAAATGAGAGAAGGAGGATTTATTTAATGCTTGAAAAACTAAAAGAAGAAGTATATAAGGCAAATCTTGAATTACCTGCAAAGGGACTTGTGCTTTTTACATGGGGGAACGTAAGTGCCATAGACAGGGAAAAAGGACTTGTAGTTATAAAACCAAGTGGAGTGGAATACGATAAACTGAAGGCAGAAGACATGGTAGTTGTTGATCTGGATGGAAAGGTAGTGGAGGGAAACCTCAATCCTTCTTCTGATACACCTACACATGTTGAATTGTATAAAAAATTTCCTGAAATAGGCGGAATAGTGCATACACATTCAACAAATGCAACAATATGGGCACAGAGCGGAAGAGACATTCCTGCTTACGGAACAACACATGGAGATTATTTTTACGGACCTGTTCCATGTACAAGAAAAATGACTCCTGAAGAAATTGCCGGAGAATATGAAAAGGAAACAGGAACAGTAATAATAGAAACTTTTGAAAAAAGAAATATAAATCCTAAATTTGTTCCTGCGGTAATAGTTAATAGCCACGGGCCGTTCACATGGGGAAAAAATGCGGCTGAAGCAGTGTATAATTCAGTTGTACTTGAAGAACTTGCAAAAATGGCAACCTTTACAGAACAGGTAAACAAAGATATAAAACCTATGCAACAGGAGCTGCTTGATAAGCATTTCTTAAGAAAACATGGAGAAAATGCCTATTACGGACAGAAGAAAAAGTAAATAGATAAATTTGCTATGAAGAGAAATAATTTTTTAGTGGTAAAATAAATTAAAAAATGGTAAAATAAATTTGGCGAAATTTTTAAGTTACATGACATTGATTTATTACAATGTTGAAAGGTGGATAGAATGGATGAAAAGCAAGATATAAAAGCAAATCCCAACCTTGTTATAGCCTTGGGTTACTACATTAGAAATAAGCGTCTGCAAAAGAATATAGGGCTAAGGGAAATGGCGGAGCTGCTAAAGATTAGTCCTGCTTATTTATCTAATTTGGAATCAGGAAAGCATAGCATGACAAATCCTCTTTTACTGAAGAAAATTTCTAAAATTTTAAATGTCGATCATCTGAAACTTTTTAAGATAATAGGATATACAGATAAGGATATGTCAGATTTAAAAAAGGAAATAATGTCTGAACTAATAGAGGAAATTTCAGATATAGAAATAGGAAAGATAATAGAAGAGCTTATGAAAATGGAACCTGAAAAGGTTTTTCTAGTGAAGGAATACATAGGCCTTCTAAACAGGGGATAGAATTTTATAAAATATTGAATGGAGTGATTTCTTATTAATTTAAGTATTCATTCCATTTTTTAGAAGATATGTTTAAATATAAAAAAATATGTTAAAATATACTACAAATATTTAAAATGAAGGAGCAGATTTTATGAAAAAATTACTTTTAATAGTTTTAATGGTATTATCTCTACAACTGTTTTCAGAAGATTATAAAGTAGTCCTTAAAAAAGGGGTTACACTATCACAGCAGGAGATAAATAGCAATAATAAGGAAATAGAAGTAGCCTTTAAAAGAGATTACAGCCTTCTTACAGAGGCAACATTTGAAGGAGGAAAAGCAATGGTTTCCAGAATGATGGAAAGTCAGTTAAATTTACCTGCAATGGACAACAAGACTTCCAAAAAAGTAATGAAGAAAATGGAGGAATATACTATAGGTTTATTTGATGATTTATTAAGTAAATATAAAACAAAGGTTATAAAAATAAGATATGTAACAAATGACATTGTAGAAGTGACAGCAGAAATATCAATTCCTGATATAACGAAAAGTTTTGAAAATTATATGCAGCTAATGTCTGAAGATGATATTTTTAATGAAAAAAAACTTGCAGAAATGTCAAAATTGCCTAAAGATAAATTTGAGGATATAATAATAACAAAAATGTTTGATAATATGAAAAAGTCTTTTGAAAATATAGATGGATATACTTCCATTAAAGGAACAATTTATCTTGAAAAGGATAATGGAAGATGGGGAGTGGCTGAACTGGATGAAAAGGTAAGAGATTTCAGGGAAATGTATAAAAAATCAAAATAGATTTTATGAATTATGAAGTTGTAATAACCAGAAGAACATGAATGAAAATAAAATTTTATAAGGAGCTCATAGTAGGCATGAATATTGATATTTTAAGAATATTTGCTTTTGTTTTTATTGTGATGCTGCATACTTTGAACAGACAATACGGGCTGACTGTATGGATGAGCGGGTATGCAGTTATTTCAATAGGAGTAAATCTTTTTATTATGATAAGTGGGTATCTTTTACTAGATAGAACTGAAACAGTGAAGGAATTTTTTAGAAAAAGATTTTTTAGTATATTGCCATTGTTTATAATTTTTAATATAATTTATATTTATTTCTATAATCATTCTTTTATAACAATAAAGAAAATATCAGCACCTCATTTCTGGTATATTTATATGATTTTAGGACTATATTTATTGACTCCATGGCTGAGAAAAGTTTTGCAATATGCAGAAAAGGAAACTTTTTATGTAGTTGTATTATGGTTTCTATGTAATGTACTCAATCCATATATGCAGTTTTTTAAATTCCCCAAGATACCATTTTCTCACTTTCCCATAACAGGATTTATAGGGTATTATATATTAGGATATTATTTAAAAAAATACAGATATAAATTAGAAAAAATACCATTTATATGTGTGATAGGAGTTTATATAACAGGATTTCTTATAAGTGTTCTGTCTACAAAATATGTTCTAGTCACAACAGGGAATAGGATATCAGATTTTTTCGATAAAAATTCATTGGGAACATTTTTTATGAGCGTTTCATTTTTTATTTTCTGGATAAAATTTAACTTTAAAAATAGAAATAAGGTTATAAGAATGATTTCGGATTCAACATATTTTGCATATTTGATTCATATAATAATCCTGCATTATGTTATTAAGATAAGCGATGAAATGATTTTTAAATCAGTTGCGACAATTATAGTAAGTATTATCACAGGGATTTTATACAACTATATTAAAAAAATATTAGATGAATTTTACAAAAGACATGGAACTGAAAGAGGCTGATATAAAAAGCTTTAAAATAAGGGATAAAAGGAGTTTAGAAACAGAAGAGAAAAATAATAAGTATAAATCTTTTTGAATAGTAGAAAATAGGAATATTTATGTATTTCTTTGATTAAAGAGAATACAAAGC
>CAJPML010000026.1 GCA_905371725.1 Leptotrichia sp. oral taxon 215 | reverse complement strand
ATTATTTCTTTATTATTAATCAATTTCTAGTCTAATTTAAAATTATCCCCTAAATAAACTCTTCTTGCAGTTTCATTATTTGCAATTTCCTTTCCTGAACCTGCAATCAGTATAGTACCTTCAGCCATAATGTAGGCTCTTTCAGTTATTCTCAATGTTTCCCTTACGTTATGATCTGTTATGAGAATTCCAAGACCTCTTTCCTTTAACTGCATTATTATATTCTGAATATCCTCAACCGCAATAGGGTCAACCCCTGCAAAAGGCTCATCCAAAAGAATGAAATCAGGATTCGTAGAAATTGTTCTTGCAATTTCCACCCTTCTTCTTTCTCCTCCTGAAAGAGCATATCCTAAACTTTTTGCCACGTGAGAAAGTTTAAATTCTTCTATGAGGCTGTTCATTGTTTCCATTCTTTCTTTTTTAGGAATCCCTCTCATTTCCAGAACCGAAACTATATTTTCCTCAACAGTAAGATTTCTAAACACTGATGCTTCCTGAGGTAAATACCCCAGTCCCATTCTTGCTCTTTTATACATAGGAAAATTTGTAATGTCTTCTCCATTGTACATTACTCTACCATTGTTAGGTTTTACAATTCCTGTTATCATGTAAAATGTAGTTGTCTTTCCTGCTCCATTTGGTCCAAGAAGTCCTACAACTTCACCTTTTTCCATGCTTAAGCTGACATTTTTCACAACTTCCCTGTTTTTATATATTTTTTTTAAACTATCAGCTTCTATATTAATCTTTCTACCCATTGTATTATAACTGCTCCTAATTATTTATTTTTAAACTTTGGCAATCCACTAATACTGCTTTTTATATTCAGTACCTTGATAATTTAGAATTGCTGTCAGACCTTTAATATTTGTAACATTCTGAACTCTGTTTCCTCCTGACATCCATACTATAGGTACATCAACTGTTCCTTTTCCTATATTTACTCTTACAGATGAAGGAAGATTTTTACCTGTTTCAGGCAGATAAATATTTCTGGCAGCTCTTTCAAGCATTTCTCCCGTTGTCTCTACTGGAATATTTACATTAAAACTTTTTTCCCTTGAATCATTTCCAGCTTTTGCTACTGCCTTTAAAGTGACAGATTTATTGCCACCACCTAAAAACTGTTTATTTATTTTTCCAGTTACTGACAGGAATGATGAATTTGAAGTTGTCCATCTTATTGTAACAGGCACTCCATTTGATGCATTCATCGATTTAGGAAGAGTTATTTTTCCCTTGCTGTTTATTTCGTTCTGGGAAACAGACAGTTTATTTATAATTTCTTCCACTGCAGCAACATTTTTAGGATCTGATTTTCCTAATGAAACACTTTCATTTCCTCCCTGAACATGATACTGCATCTTTATATTCTCACTATTTTCAAGTACTTTTCTATCAATATCGTACATTGCCTTATTTGAAGAAATTTTTGTTTTTCCCTGATACGTAATAACTTTACCATCTAGATTTATCTTCTTTTCCTTCATATAAACTGTTGCTTTGTCTGCACTTGCATTTAAATTTGCAAACTGTGGCAGTTTACTTACAATTTTTACATTTTTTTCAGCATATCCTTCTTCCTTATTTAAATCCAAATATAAGAAATTTGAAGTCATCTGTGTATCATTTTTAAAATCCAGTATAACTTTATCTCTTGCAAGTACCAAATTTTTTCCAGTATCAATTTCATTATACTGGGAAGTTAAGTTTACTTCCTTATATCTCATATGTACATTTTCCTTGATTTCACTTCTTGTAACACTCATGTCCTTATTATTATGAGAAATAAAATATATTTTTGCAGTATTTCCTCTAAAATGAACTGCTTCTTCTTCAACAAGTTTTGTAGGATTTGTGGCAAAATTCTTTACGTTTCCTCTTATTTTACCATTTACATTTCCATCAAATCTGAATTCTTTTTTTTCAAAGCTTCCTTCTCCTGTATTAGATGTTATTCTATCTCCCTGTACACTTGTCATTACCATTTTATTTGAAAATATATTTTTAACGATGGTATTCATATGACCATTGTCTCCAGCAACAGTAAAATTCTGCTTTGTTACAGCAAACTTATTGTTAAAAGTTGCATCCCCTGTCTTAAACAGGTATACAAGACCTGTACCTTCCATACGATAATCTTCATAATTCATAGTATAAAAATTATCTGTAGTCAATACTTCATTTGCCAAATCATAAACTCCAGCTATAAATGTACCTGTTGTAGCTCTCGGAAGATAGTTAAATGTACCATTTCCATCTGCATGTACAATTTTATTAGCTTCATCATAAAACACATGATTTGCAGAAACTTTAAGATCTTTTCCTGAATAATTAACATTTCCTGTCGCATCAACTTGTCTCTGCTTTACAAAATATTTGGCACTATTTCCTGTGATTGTTGCACTTTTACCGACATAATGTACATTCCCATCTGCATGTACTTCTTCAGTTTTCATATAGTATATTGCCTTATTTGCCGTTATATTACTTTCTGCATCTTTATATTTTACATTTCCTTCAGCATTTACCTCTTCAGGCTGCATAAAATATGCTGCCTTATCTGCTGTAATAGTTACTTTATCATCCTTGTAGCTTACATTTCCTTCACCTACAGCAACTTTATTTACATCGTTGTATGCTACCTTATCTGATTTAAGTTCCCTCTTCTTTTCAGTTTCCTTGTAAATTACATTTCCTGTACCTATTATATCTTCAAATTTTGTAGTTGTTTCCACTTTATCTGATTCCATTTCAGTCTTATCAACATTATTTAGAATCTTTGTTCTTGTTTCAGAGATTATTTTATCTCCTTCTTTTTTATAGTCTACCTTTTCAGTATATAAATTCCATTTATTATCCTTTGTACTACCTACAACTTTTTTAATTAACGTAATATCTGAAGTTTCAGTATATACTTCAGCTTCTTTTCCTGATATAAGCATTTCTTTCTTAAGCAGATCTACAATTACATTTTTAAATTTTATTACTTTATCCTTGTCAGAACCTATCTGCTCATCTGCATAAATAATCGCATCATCTCTTAATTTATATACTACTTTTTTCGCCTTCATTTCTCTTTTCATTTGGTCTGCAGGCGTTTCTATTTTCTTAAAAAATACGGCATAAAGAAAATATATTAGAATGGCCAGTAAACCTCCATAGGCTATTTTTTTCCACATTAGTTTTTCTCCTCTAATTTAGCTTTTATTTCAGATAAAAATTTTAATGCTTCCATAGGAGTAATATTATTTATATCTTTATTTTCAATATCAAATATTACTTCATCTTTTATTTCATTTCTTTCATTTTCAACCACATCTAAATCTTCTTCATATTTACTGTCTATTTCCGCAATCTGACCGAAAAGTGATAACTGTTTTATGTTTATTGTTTTTTCAATCAGTTCCTTACGCTGCTCCAGTCTATGAAGTATTTCCCTGCTTTCTTTCAGTATCTCCTTAGGCAATCCTGCCAGTTTTGCCACTTCTATACCGTAGGATCTGTCTGCTCCACCTTTTATAATATTTCTTAAAAACATTACTTTTCCATTTTTTTCCTTTACTTCAATTCTATAATTCACAATATTTTCAAATTTATTTTCAAGATCCGTAAGCTCATGATAATGTGTTGCAAATATTGTCTTAGCTCTTATCCTTTCATGTAAATATTCTGAAATGGCAGTTGCTATTGAAACCCCATCAAAGGTTGAAGTACCTCTTCCCACTTCATCCAGTATAATCAGACTGTTTTCAGTTGCATTGTTTATAATATTGGAAACTTCACTCATTTCCACCATAAATGTACTCTGCCCTGAAAGTATGTCGTCTGATGCTCCTATTCTCGTGAGATATTTATCCACAACCGAAAGTTTCGCTTCCTTTGCAGGAACATATGAGCCAATCTGAGCCATTATTGAAATAAGCGCAACCTGTTTCATATATGTAGATTTCCCTGACATGTTCGGTCCTGTCAGAACTAAAAATTTTTCTTTTTCTGTAAGTAAAGTATCGTTTGATACAAAATCCCCTCTTCCAATGAGCTTTTCCACTACCGGATGCCTTCCTTCAATTATTTTCATATCAAATTCATTACTTATTTCAGGTCTCACATATCCATTTTCTATTGCTGCAGTGGCAAAGGAAATCATTACATCAAGATAGGCAAGCTTTTCAGCAAGTCTTATCAGAAGAGACTTATGTTCCTTTATTTTCCCGCTTATTTCCTTAAACAAGTAATATTCCATATCTTCTATTTTAGCCTTGGAATTTATAATTGTATCTTCATATTTCTTCAGCTCGGGAGTTACAAATCTCTCAGCATTCGACAGAGTCTGCTTTCTTATATACGTTTCAGGCACCATATCCAGATTGGACTTAGTAATTTCAATAAAGTAACCGAATACTTTATTATACTTTATCTTCATATTTTTAATTCCGGTAGCTTCCCTTTCCCTTCCTTCTATTTCCAAAAGAAAGTCCTTCCCTGAATTCATAATATGATATATTTCATCCAGTTCACTGCTGTAGCCTCTTTTTATCATTCCACCTTCCCTTACTGAAAAAGGTGCATCTTCAACTATTCCTGTATCAATAAGCTTATATATATCGATTAAAATCTGAATTTCTATATCTCTGAAAAATTCAGTATTTCTAAGTATTTCCATTATTTCAATTGCTGATTTCACAGTATTTTTAAGTGCTGTTAAATCTTTCCCGTTTTCATTTCCAAAAACAATTTTTCCTGAAAGTCTTTCCAGATCATAGACATTTTCAAGTTTTTCCTTTATGTCTTCACGTATAAGTATGTTGTCAATAAAATATTGCACATCCTGCTGTCTTTTTAAAATTTTTTCTACATCCAGCAAAGGATTGTTTATATATTTTTTAAGAAGTCTTGTCCCCATGGAAGACTTACATTTATCAAGAACCCATAAAAGCGATCCAAATACAGTTTTTTCCCTCTGATTTTTTGTCAGTTCCAGATTTCTTGCAGTAATGGAATTAATTTCAGCATAATTTGACACATTCAGATATTCTATCTTTTCTACCGTAAGTTCATTTTCAATCTGCATTGTCAGTATATAGTCAAGTGCCATTGCTCCTGCCTCGATTACTGCCTTTTTATTTTTTATTCCATAACTTTCAAGCGAAACTACTCCAAAATAGTCTGTCAAAAATTTTTCCGAATCTCTGACTTTATTTACACAAGTAACCGTAGCATTATTTTTTCTTGCATAGTCATCCAGCACTTCCTTTGCAGATTCATAAAAGGAAGCTGTTACAAGTACTTCCTTAGGCTCTATTTTATTAAGTTCATTCATCATTCCTGAACATTCTTTGTCATTTTCTATTTCCGTTACCTTAAATTCCCCTGTTGTAATATCTATATATGCTATTCCTGTTTTTTCTTCCGCTATTCTTATACTCATCAGATAATTGTTGCTTTTTGCATCAAGTGTATCCACATCAATAACTGTTCCAGGAGTTATTATCTTTGTAACTTCCCTTTTCACAATCCCTTTTGCAGTCTTAGGATCTTCCACCTGTTCACATATTGCTATTTTATATCCCTTTGAAACTAATTTTGATATATACGAATTTGCAGAGTGATATGGAACTCCCGCAAGAGGCACATCCATATCTTTTTCCTTATTTCTGGAAGTAAGCGTTAATCCAAGTTCTTTTGAAGCTTTTACCGCATCATCAAAAAACATTTCATAGAAATCCCCTAATCTGAAAAACAGTATGGAATCTTCATGTTTTGATTTTATTTCCTTATATTGCTTCATTAACGGTGTTTCCGCCATTTATTTATACCTCTGTTTCTAATTAGTCTTTTACAGATAAGTATATCACAATTTCTATGTTTTTTCAATTTGAACATCTGCTACAGTCTTATTTCTTAGAAGTATTATTTCTTTCATTCCATTCCTTAATAATTTCAAAAGTTCTATTTCTTATTTTATTTAACATTTCCTTTTCTTTTATTAGAAATTCCTTGTCTTCCATGTTTTCAGGATATATACCTTTCTGATTTAATTTTCCTATAACCTCTTTCATTACGGTTTCAGGATTTTTAAAATATCTGCTTCCTCTTATTCTGACAAATTCCCATCCACAACGTTCCAGAACATTTTGACGTTCCATATCCTGTCTTATCTGCTCTTCTGTACTATGCCATTTTTCACCGTCACACTCTATTATGATTTTCTTATCCTGAAAAATTGCAATCATGTCTACTCTATATGCTCCAACTTCCCATTGCTGTCTTATATTATAACCTTTTGATACTAAGTATTCTGCTACATTTTTTTCAAAAACTGACTCTGAATTTTTTTCTATTTTTTCAGTTAAAATCATTTCTTTCGGGCTGCTGACATATTCCAAAAATTCTTTTCTAATATCTCCTATTTTTAAATCATTATCAGCATCAAGGGAGTTTATTACCCACATCTGATTTTTAGCTCGGCTCGCAGCAACATTATATCTTTTCTTTCTTGCTGACTCTGTTCCGTCAGCCATTACTCTTAAAGGAACTTCCCCTGAATTACTGTCAACCATTGTAAGGAACATGACATCCCTTTCATCTCCTTGAAAATGACTTGAATTTCCACATAAAATATCATGTTTTTCTATATCCACCGCATCTATTTTTTCCACTATCATTTTCTGAATAAGCTCAGCCTGTTCATCGCCTAAAAGGGAAATAACGCCAAAAGAACTGTCAGCATATTCTTTTAATTCCAGACAGGCTTTAATCAAGGCTATAACCGTCTCAGCTTCAAGAATATTTATTTTCCTTTTTTCATCCCGTGTTCCTGGAACTTTGTAATTTATAACTGCTGGTTTTAAAATTGACGAACCTGATTCCCTTAAAGGTTTTATCTTCATATCATAGGAATTTTTATTGCTATATCCTATTATTTCAGGCACACATCTAAAATGTTCCTTTAACATCAACGGTTTGTATGTTGTCGCAGCTACTGAATAAAGTGAAGAATTTAATCCATATAAGTCATCATTAATAATGTTTCCTTTTATATATTTTTCTCTTAATGAATTTATTTTTTCAACACTTATTCCTATATCTAATGGACTTACCTGCTTGTCGTCTCCAACAATAATAACTTTTTTTGCCATATATAGAAGCACTAACGAACTTATATCTGATTGACTGGCTTCATCTATAATTACTACATCAAATTTATTTTCAGCGAGATTCAAAGTATCAATCACTTTATTCATTGGCATAATCCAGGCAGGAACTGCTTTCTGACAAATAGCCATTTTTTCTTTTGCCTGATTTCTGTATAGTGCCGCATTTTTCCCTGTACCTTTTCCTATTTTCTGTATTGTCTGCTCCCAACCTCTAAGTGCCTGACTTACAAGTGCATTTTCCTTTTTTTCTATAAAACATAAAACATAATACCATGATTTCTTTTCAACTAATTCCAGCGTTACTCTCTTTATATTTTTCCTTTTTTCCGCTGCTTTCTTTTCTAAAATTTCATATGGTTCTTTTTCTAACTTTTCCAATTCTTGCGAAAGCTGTTTCCATTTCCACACTTCATATATATCCTCAATTTCCTCAATTTTACCATCCTTTAATTTTTCATACCATTCAAAAGCGTCTTTATTTATTTTTTCCAGTATACTTTCTCTCTTTTCATAATATTTCTGCTTTTCTGATAATGTTTCCAGCTCCCTTAAATATTCTAAATATTTTTTTATTTCTTTATTACCTGCTGCATTTTTTATTTTTTCATCAAGTGCAGAATCTTTTTTTGATATATTTTCTATTTTTTCCAGATACAAATTGTACTTATCTTCCTTTTCCATTGATTTTAAAGCTTTTTTCCCAATTTCCAGTACTTTTTCAATATTCTCTACAGAGGTCAATATATCTCTTATTTCCTCCATTGAAATATTTGTTTCCTTAAAGATGTACTCTCTGTTTATTCCAAAACTTTCAATATCGCTTAATAATTTATCCTTTTCCAAATAATTCCAATTAAAGAAATATTCTATTTCCTTTATTGACTCAAAAGCATAGTCTATAAAATTTTCCTCTAAAGAATCAGCTAAAATTCCTTCCTGATTTCCTATAAGCTCATTCCAGCTATCTTTAAGTTCTTTTTCCTGAATAAGTAAATCAAAATACTCTAAAAGCAAATTACTTTCTGCAATATCTTTTATTGCTTCACCATTTAAAGTTATCCTATTTCCAATTTTATTTTTTACTTTTTTTATATTTAAGCCAAATACAAGTCCAGGATTATCAAAAGAATTTTTAAGCTCCTGTATCAATTTTAATGCATCAGCAGGATCTAATCCGGAAAAATCAATTTTTTTCTTAAATAACTTTGGTCTCATGTTATTTAAATATTTGTGTGCCTTTTTAATATCTTCCATAAACCTTTTCCAGTTTACTTTATTTCCGTTATTTGTTCCTCCTGATATGGCTGCATCTACTTTCCATCTTTCTATATTTTTCTTTAATTCTTTTGGAATGGCTTCTTTTTTACTATAATTTTCCTTAAATTTTTTTAAATCTATTACTTCTTTCCCATTTACATATAAAATATTCTCATTGATATTAAAACTATCTTGATTTATTAACTCTTTCAGTTCTTCCTGAGCCAGTTTTCTATCATTAACTAATTTTTCAAATTCATTTTCATCTAAATAATCGGCAATATCGTTCAAGCCTGAAACAATTTCCTTTTCTTCACTTTCAGTTACTA
>CAJPML010000025.1 GCA_905371725.1 Leptotrichia sp. oral taxon 215 | reverse complement strand
AAAATAGAAAAAATAATGTATAATGTATGTAGTTTTACACAATAATCAATTTAGTGAAAAATATTCATAGGTCATAAAAAGGAAGGAATTAAAATGAATAAAAAAGTTAAGGGGATTTCCTTAATTGTTCTGGGATTGTTTCTGACGTATCTCCTAATTAATAGAAAAGGACTAGAAACATCCGGTAATTCTGAAGGAAATGTTTTGATTCTATTTTTGGATTTTTTTACTCTGTTCTTTGGTAAAACAGCATGGATAATAATTGGAATACTGCTTATAACAGGTTTAGTTTTTCTCATGAAAAAAGAAATAAAAATAGGTAGAGCAAAGGTACTGGTAGGGGTACTTTGTTTTTTAGCAATTTCATTGCTGTTTATAAGGGAGGATATTGTTCCACCTTTACCTGATTCATTTACAGATGCAGGAAGAATACTTTTGGAACTTGGATTCGGAAAAGAAAGTGGAGGAATTGCAGGAGGATTGATTGCAATGCCTTTACATCAAATTATAACAACAACAGTAATGGGGATTTTTCTTTGGATGGTTGTAGGTCTAAGTATAATATATCTCCTGTCTACCCCATTAGAATATTTTTATGAATGGATTAAAGGCTTGAAACAGTATTATACAAGTGATGAGTACAAGGAAAAGGTAAAACTTCTTAAAGCTAAAAGAATGTCAGAAAAGCTTAAGCGTACAGATTATAAAAAATATCAGAAAGAAGAATTGAAAAAAAAGATAATAGAATCAAGAAATCAGAAATTGAGTTTTGAGTTGGCAAAAAAACCAAAAGAAAGTTTTCTAGATAGAACTGAAACTTATTCAAAAGAAGAATTAGTTAAAAAAGAAAAAGAATGGTCTGAGTTTTCTAGAAAACTTGAGAAAAATGAAATATATTCAGAAAAAGGAAAATCGGAAGGTAACAAATCAGTAAATGCTGAAGAAAAAATTGAAAGAAAAGTTGAAGATAAACCTAAAACTGAAAAGCCGACTGTAGAAATAAAAGAGCCACAAAAAGCAAAAGTGGAAGAACAACAGAAAAATGAAGAAAAACAGGCAAAAGTTTTAGAAACTAATGAAATTAATAAATCTTCAGCTGAAAATACTAAAGTTTCTGAAGAAAAAATTTCAGAAAAAAATAAAAAGATGGAAACTGAAAAGCCAACTGAAAATAAGAGCCCGGTTAATGAAAATAAAACTGTTCAGAAAAATCCGGCAATTGAAAAAACTTTAGAAACGCAGAAAATTCAGAAGGAAATAAAACTATCAGAAAATAATGTAACAAAAAAGAAAAAAACTGAAAATCCCAGTGAAGAAATGGTCATTCCTAAAATTGAGGCATTTGAAGATATAGAAGCCATCAAAAGGGAAAAAGAAATGGAGGAAAATCTTAAAAAGGCTGAAAATGCAGTGCTTAATCCAAGTGAAGGTTATAATGAACTTTTAAAAAAATCCATAGAAGAAATTTTTAAAATTAAACCTATGGACATGGAAAAGAAATTTGAAATTGAAAAAAGTATCATTGATAATGTTAATCATTTGGAAAATGTACTTAAACAGTTTGGAATAGATGCAAAAGTTGTAAATTATGAATATGGACCGACAATTACAAGATATGAAATTACAATCCCCGCCGGAATAAAAGTAAGCAAGGTTACTTCACTTTCAGATGATATTGCAATGAATCTTGCCGCTGAAAGCATAAGAATAGAAGCGCCTATTCCAGGGAAAAATACAATTGGTATAGAAACTCCGAATAAAATAAAGGAACCTGTACATTTTTCCAACATAATACAGAATAAGGAACTGGAAAAGGGAGAACTTAACATAATTTTAGGTAAGGACATAGTCGGAAGGGACAAAATAATAGATATTACTAAAATGCCGCATCTGCTTATAGCAGGACAGACGGGTTCAGGTAAGTCGGTAGCGGTAAATACTCTGATAGCGACATTAATATCCAAAAAGTCTGAAAAAGAAGTAAAATTTATTATGGTGGATCCTAAGATGGTGGAACTCATGCCTTACAATGACATACCTCATCTGCTTGTTCCTGTCATAATTGATCCGCAGCAGGCTGCAATAGCTTTAAAGTGGGCAGTAAATGAAATGGAAAACAGATACAAGCAACTTATGGAAAATGGAGTCAGAAATATAAAAAGCTACAATTCCCTGAAGTATGTTGAAAAAATGCCTTATATCGTTATAATAATAGATGAGCTGGCAGACCTTATGATGGTTGCTTCAGGAAGCGTGGAGGAATCCATTGCAAGAATTGCACAGAAGGCAAGAGCTGTAGGAATTCATCTTGTAGTTGCGACTCAGCGTCCGTCAACAGATGTTATAACAGGTATGATAAAAGCAAATCTTCCAAGCAGAATTTCGTTTGCCCTGAGATCTCAGATAGATTCAAGAACTATACTAGACTCTGCAGGAGCAGAAAAACTATTAGGTCAGGGAGATATGCTTCTGCTTGAAAATGGCTCTTCAAAACTTGAAAGAATACAAGGAGCATTTATTTCAGATGAAGAAGTTACAAATCTTACTTCTACTCTGAAATCAAGTAGAAAGGTAAAATATAGGGAAGAGATTCTTACAGAAACTCAGGAAAAGGACAAGACTGTGGATCCTTATTTTGAAAATGCGATAGAGATAATAAAACAGGAGAAAAAGGTTTCAATATCACTTTTGCAGCGTGAATTAAGAATAGGATTCAACAGAGCATCAAGAATCTATGACCAGTTAAAAGAAAAAGGGATTATTAGTTATGATAATCAAATATTAATTGATGATGATTTAGAAAATAAAATAAAGGAGATATTTATATGAAATTTTTCAATTTTTTCAAAATTAATACAAAACCTACAAAGGATGTGGCAATTGATCTAGGAACAGCAAATACAGTAGTTTATGTAAAAGGTGAAGGAATACAGATTGATGAGCCTACCTATGTTGCGTTGAACATAAAGACTGAAGAAGTAGAGTATATTGGAGAAAAGGCTAAGGAAATAATAGGTAGAACAGCTAAGCATACTGAGATTATAAGACCACTGAAAAATGGAGTTATTTCAGATTATGAAATAACTGAAAAAATGCTGTCGAAATTTTTAAAAAGAATAAAAAAAAGATAAGGTTCAGAGTGCAAGAGTCATAATATGTGTGCCAAGTGGAGTAACTCAGGTTGAAAGAAGAGCAGTTGTAGAAGTTGTAAAGGATGCAGGAGCAAGAGAAGTGTATCTTATAGAAGAACCTGTTGCTGCCGCAATTGGTGCAGGGATAGATCTCTTCCAACCTAAAGGTCACTTAATTGTTGATATAGGAGGAGGAACTACTGAAATAGCTTTTATTGTATCAGGAGGAGCTGCTGTATCGAAGTCAGTTAAAATTGCCGGAGACCACTTGAATGAAGATATAATGGAATATGTTAAGGAAAAACATAATCTTTTAATCGGAGAAAGAACCGCTGAGGAACTTAAAGTAAATACAATAAGCATGCCTGATAAAAATGCTACATTTGAAATAAGAGGTAGAGAACTGGGAATAGGACTTCCTAAAAGTATTAACATAGTAGCTGAAGAAATAGACACGGCTATTGACAGAAATATTGACCTTATAATAGACGATATTAAACTGACAATGGAAGAAATAGAACCTGAAGTTGCAGCTGATATATATGAAACAGGTATCTACCTATCAGGTGGAGGAGCAGGAATAAGAATATTAAAAGAAAAAATTGAAAAAGAGCTTAAACTTAAAGTAACTGTAAGTGATGATGCTATTCACGCAGTAGTAAACGGAATATCAAAAGTTTTAGATGACTTTAGCAGATATAAGAATATAATAATTTCTCCAAGTGTAGAGTATTAGTTCTATATTTAAAACAATAGGAAAAAATTATGAAAAAAACAGAAAATGTTGCAAATAGGATGGAAACATTGATATTTCTTTCTAAAGAACCATTAACGATAGAAGAGTTGGCAAAGTTTTATAGTTTATCATTGGATGAAACAAAGGAAATATTGTCCACGCTTAAGGAAAAAAGGAAAGAAAGCGGAATAAATATAAGGATTGAAAATGGAGCAGTATTTCTTGTTTCCAATCCTTTATATGGCGAAGATGTAAAAAAATTTTTTAATCCTGAACTCAAAATAAAAAAATTGACAAAACCTACAATGGAAACTTTGGCAATCATTGCTTATAAAGGGCCTATTACTAAAGGGGAAATTGAACAGATAAAAGGTGTCAGTGTAGAAAAAACCATGGCAAATTTATTGGAAAAAAATCTTATTTACATCTCGGGAAAAAAGAAGGCAATAGGAACTCCTAATCTTTATGAAGTTACTGAAGATTTTTACAGTTATTTGAATATTACTGAAAAATCAGAACTTCCAGGGTATAGCAAGTATGAAAAAATAGAGCTGCTTTATAAGGAAAATGAAGATAAGAGTTCTGAAGAACCGTGTATAATAGACGAAATTAAGGAAATAGATAAAAAAGAAAATGTAGAGGTAGAAAATGAGATTAAATAAATTTATAGCTGATGCAGGAGTGTGTTCGAGAAGAAAAGCTGATGAAATGATTAAGGAAGGAAGAGTTACTGTAAATAAGCATGAAGCAGTAATAGGTATGGAAGTTTCTCCTGAAGATGTTGTAAAGGTTGACGGAGAAAGGGTAAAAATCAATACAAGTTATGAATATTACATGTTAAATAAACCTAAGAGAGTAATATGTTCGAGTGAAGATAAGTTTGGAAGAAAACTTGCTATAGATTATATAAAATCTAAAAAACGTCTGTACACATATGGAAGACTTGACTATATGACAGAGGGACTTATAATAATAAGCAATGACGGAGATATCTATAACCATGTTATGCATCCAAGCAAAAAACTTTACAAAAGCTATATTGCAAGATTAGACAAGGAAATTACAGATGATCATGTGGAAGCATTAAAACATGGAGTTGTAATAGAAGGAAGAAGAACAGCACCTGCAAAGGTAAAAATAATCGACAGGCGAGAGATAAGAATAGCAATCTTTGAAGGAAGAAACAGACAGATAAGAAAAATGCTTGAAACACTAGGGTATGAAATCAAATCCCTGAAAAGAGTAAAAGTGGGAGAACTGTCTCTTGGAACTTTGGAAGTGGGGCACTACAGAGCTTTGACAGAAGAAGAGATTAAGTATCTGAAAAATCTTTAGAAACTGTAAATTTTACAGCTATATTTAGAAATGAATTTTGGAGAAAATTAATGGCGGAAAATAAAGTTATATTTTTAATAGATTTCGATGTTACCATAAGTAGAAAAGATTCAACAGATACATTGCTCGAAACTCATAATCCTGAGTATAAAAAGATTATAAGGGAACGGTACAGAAATGGTGATATAACCATGAGGGAATTTGTCATATTTGGGCTGGAATCGTTAAATATAACGAAGGAAGAATATATAGAAACCCTTGATAAAAATGTTACAATAGATGAGAGTTTTAAGAATTTTGTCGAAAGTGGTGTGGAATTTAAAATAGTAAGTGCAGGAACGAGGCTTAATATACAAGGCTCGCTTTTGAAGTATAATATAAATTTGACAGATGATGACATTATTTCTAATGACATCAATTTTGATGGAAACAGAATAAAGATTACAAATCCATTTCTGGACAAGGAAATGTATTATGGAGTAGATAAGAAGGAAGCTGTGGAAAATTATCAGAAAAAGGGATACAAAGTAATTTTTGCAGGTGACGGTCCATCTGATTATAGGGCAATGGAAGCAGCAGATTTTGTTTTTGTAAGGAAAGGAACAAGAGCTGTTAAGTTCTGTATGGAAGAAAAGATTGACTTTCTTGAGTTTGATAGCTTTAATGAGATATTGGAGTGGAGAAACTCTTGATGGGGGGAAGAGAGTACAGAATAGATTGAACTTTAATTATATAAAAATTTAAATAAAGTATCAATATAGAGGTGAAAAGATTATGAAACTAAGAGAATTGTTTTCAGAAGATCAGATAAAAAAATTGGAATTTCAGGATTTAATAAGAAATCTAAGTTATGAAGATTTTAATAGAATACTTGAAAATACAGAAAAACCTGAAGATATTGATTTCTATATAAAACTACAGGATTTGATAATACAAATCAAACAGGAAGAGATGATTGAAAAAGGGGTATTCTAAATGAAGAAAAAAGATTTTTATTTATTTGCAGGAGTTAATGGAGCTGGCAAATCTACTTTATTTAATATAATTGATGAAAATATAAAAAAATCATTTAGGATAAATAGTGATGAAATAGTAAAAGAATTTGGAAAATGGGAAAGTGAATTAGATCAAATAAAAGCAGCTAAAATTGCTGTTAAATTAAGAAATAACTATCTTAAAAAAGGATTTTCATTTAATGAAGAGACTACACTTACAGGAAAAACAATATTAAAATTAATTGATAAAATAAAATCTGAAAATTATAAATTGCATCTGTTTTATATAGGAGTTGAAAATTCGGAAATTGCAAAAAAAAGAATAAAAAAGAGAGTAGCTATGGGAGGACATGATATTCCTGATGAAATTGTAGATAGAAGATATTATGAATCAATAAGAAATTTAGAAAAAATTTTGGATAAGTTTGATAATGTTACGATTTATGATAACACAGAAAAATTCAGATTAGTTGTAAAAATAATAAATAAAAGAATAGTAAAGATATCAGATAAATTACCAGATTGGATAAAAAACACAATCAAAAATAAATTGATGAAGGAGAAAAAATGCTGAGCAAAGAAGATGTTTTAAAAATAGCAAAATTGTCAAAGCTGGAATTTTCAGAAAATGAAATTGAAAAGTTCAGGACAGACCTTAATAAAATTTTTGACCACATGGAAGAGCTGAACAGCGTTGATACGAGTGAAGTTGAACCATTGTTTAACGTGCTGGATTTAAAAGATGTGCTAAGAAAAGATATTGTCAGGGATAGTGGAATTAAAAAGGATATCCTGAAAAATGCGCCAAACAGCGATGATGAATTTATAATTGTACCAAAAGTTGTAGGAGAAAACGCTGATAATTAGTTTCTTTGAAGGAGAGGAAGATATTGGTACTTTTGGTGGGATTAGGAAAAAGAAAGGTGGAAAAATGAGTTTATACGGAAAAACAGCCAGTGAAATAGCTGAAATGATAAAAAATAAAGAAGTTACATCTGAAGAAGTAACAAGGGAATTTTTACAGAGAATAGACTCGCTGGAAGATAAAATAGGAGCATTTTCAAGCGTTTTAAATGAAAAGTCACTGGAAAGTGCAAAAAAATATGATAATGATAATAATGAAGATAAAAGAAAAGATTACGACAGTACATTGTTATTTGGAGTTCCTGTGGCACTGAAGGATAACATCCTTTCAAAAGGAGATTTGACAACTGCTTCATCACAGATTCTTAAAAATTACGAAGGAGTATACGATGCTACAGTAGTGGAAAGGCTTAAAAAGGCAGGAGTTCCAATAATAGGAAAAGCGAACATGGATGAATTTGCAATGGGGTCATCAAATGAAAATTCATCAATAAAGCCCGCTTCAAATCCATGGGCATTGGATAGAGTGCCGGGAGGAAGCAGCGGAGGATCGGCTGCTGCAGTGGCTGCACAGATGGTTCCAATAGCATTGGGAACTGACACAGGGGGAAGTATAAGACAGCCTGCGAGCCTTACAGGAACAGTAGGAATAAAGCCGACGTATGGAAGAGTATCAAGATATGGACTTATGGCCTTCGGTTCTTCCCTTGACCAGATAGGTGCATTGGCAAAATCAACTGAAGATCTGGCAAGAATTATGCAGATAATATCAGGTTATGATGAAAAAGATCCTACAACGGCAGAAATTGAAGTGCCTGACTATCTGAAAAGCCTGAATAATGATTTGAAAGGTCTAAAAATAGGACTTCCTAAAGAATATTTCACAGAAGATCTGGATAAGGATATAAAAGAAGTTGTGGATAAAGCTGTGGCACAGCTGAAAAAACTTGGAGCTGAAGTAAAGGAAGTGTCATTGCCTTATACAAAATATGCAATATCAACTTATTATATAATTTCATCGGCAGAAGCGGCATCAAATCTTTCAAGATATGATGGTGTAAGATACGGTGTAAGAAAAAGTGATGAAAATATAGAAAAAATGTATGTAAAATCAAGAAGCGAAGGATTTGGGCCTGAAGTAAAGAGAAGAATAATGATAGGAAACTATGTGCTAAGTTCAGGATTTTACGATGCATACTATAAAAAGGCCTCACAGGTAAGAAGACTTATAAAAGAGGACTTTGAGAAGGCATTAAATGAAGTTGACATTATATTGACTCCTGTTTCTCCTACGACAGCCTTTAAAAAAGGAGAAAAGAATGCAGATCCTGTACAGATGTATCTTGCAGATATTTACACTGTTTCAATAAATATGGCAGGAGTTCCTGCAATCTCAGTTCCAGCAGGATTTGTAAATGGTCTTCCTGTAGGAATACAGCTGATTGGGAATTATTTCAGGGAAGATTTACTATTTAATGTTTCCCATAAATTTGAAGAAGCAAGAGGGAAAATAGAATATCCGGAACTTTAAAAAATTGGAGGAAAAATGCAGAAGATAAAAGTAATACTATTTTTGATGTTGAGTATCTGTATTTTATCAAGCTGTGGAAATGATAAAAATACAACTGAAGAAAATAAAAAAACTGAAAAATCAGATTACAATGGGATAAAAAAAATAGATTTTTCAAATAAGGATAATGAGAAATTAAAGAAATTTTTAGCTTTTTATACTAGTAATAAAGATAAATACATGTATTATTCTTCTGCTTTGGAAGAGTATACACTAATGTTTGGATATGATTATTTG
>CAJPML010000024.1 GCA_905371725.1 Leptotrichia sp. oral taxon 215 | reverse complement strand
ATAAAGAAATTATGCAGTTAATTACAGAGTTTACAGTAAGAAATTATCTTGTTGAGAGAGCAATAGGAACGCTGTAATTAGAAATTATAAAAGATAATCTGAATATGAAGTTTAGAAAAAAATGTATTATTCTATTAGAAATTCAAAAGTTTAAATAAAAAACAGATGTAAGAAAATATAAAATTAAGAAAGGGAAAAAACAGAAAATGAGCATGGAATATGAAACAGTCATTGGACTGGAAGTACATTGCCAGTTAAAAACAAAAACAAAAGTATGGTGTTCATGTAATGCCGATTATGATAATGAAGCTCCAAATGTTTCCACGTGTCCTATATGTACAGGACAGCCTGGAGCATTGCCAAAGCTGAATGAAGAAGTGCTTAATTATGCCATAAAGGCAGCACTTGCGCTGGATTGTGAACTCAATAAAGAGAGTCAGTTTGACAGAAAAAACTACTTCTATCCAGATTCTCCAAAAAACTATCAGATAACACAGTATTTCAAGCCATATGCTGAAAACGGGAAGCTGCATATTGTAACAAACAGTGGAAAGGAGTCTGAAGTAGGTATAGAAAGAATTCAGATAGAGGAAGATACTGCAAAAAGTATACATACAGCATCAGAAAGCCTTTTAAACTATAACAGGGCTTCAGTACCTCTGATTGAGATAATTTCAAAGCCTGAAATAAAAAATGCCGAGGAGGCATATGCCTATCTGAATACACTGAAGGACAGGCTGAAGTATACAAAAGTAAGTGACGTAAGCATGGAGCTTGGATCACTCAGATGTGATGCCAATGTATCGGTAAGAAAAAAAGGGGACACAGTTTTAGGGACAAGAACTGAAACTAAGAACCTGAATTCATTCAAGGCTGTCGTAAGGGCAATAGAATATGAAACAAACAGACAGATTGAAGTTATTGAAAATGGTGGAAGAGTTGTCCAGGAAACAAGGCTATGGGATGAAGAGCAGGGTGTTACAAGGCCTATGAGAAGTAAAGAGGAAGCGATGGACTATAGATACTTTCCTGAACCTGATCTACCAAGAGTAATCATATCTGATGATAGGCTTGAAAAAGTTAGAAAGGACATGCCTGAATTTGCAGATGAAAAAGCAAAAAGATTTATCGGAGAATATAAGCTGAATGAAAAGGAAGCGGCAACACTTGCAGGGGAGCTTGACCTTGCCGAGTACTATGAAGCAATGGTAAAAGAATCAGGAGAACCTAAGCTGTCTGCAAACTGGATGCTAACGGAAATTTTAAGAGTACTGAAGGAAAAAAATATTGGAATAGAAAAATTTTCAGTTTCTTCCGGAAATATTGCAAAGCTTATAAAACTGATTAAAGCAAATGTCATAAGTTCAAAAATAGCCAAAGAAGTTTTTGAACTGCTGTTACTGGAAGATAAGGATCCTGAAATCATAGTAAAGGAAAAGGGACTGGTTCAGATAACTGATAACAGTGAAATTGAAAAAATAGTTGAACAGGTGCTGGAAGAAAATCAGCAATCTGTCGAAGATTACAAGGCTGGTAAAAGTAATGCCCTTAAATACCTTGTGGGGCAGGCTATGAGACTTTCCAAAGGGAAAGCCAATCCTCAAATGATAAATGAACTGATTTTAAAAAAACTGGGGTAATTTAGGAGAAATATGAAAAAGAAATCTGGACTAAAAAAACAAAAGAAAAAAAAGTTAAGTAATTTTAAGTTTAGAACAGCTTTAGTAATAGGAGGTACATTTCTAGCATTTGGATGGATTATTCTGATTTTATTTTATATTCAAATTGTAAAGGGTGAAGAATATAGAAAAGACGGAGAAAAACAATACAAGAGCCGTTATACAATAACTGCAAAAAGAGGTAGAATAATTTCAAATGATGGAGAAATGTTGGCTTTTGATGGTGAAGACTATGGAATAACACTGGATCCAACATTTATTAGAGATGAAAGTTTAGATAAACTAATGGATCTGTTTAAAAAGAATATTCCAAATCTTGATACAAATAAGCTAAAAAGTGAGATTATTTCCAAGAAAAAAAGTAATTCAAAATATTTAAAGATAGATTACAAACTTGGATATAATGAAAGAAAAATTATTGAAGATGAACTTGATGAAGATAAATCATTGAGTGAAGGAGTTTTTTTTATTCCTCTTTTTACCAGAAATTATGTTAAGAATAAGGCTTTTCAGGAAATAATCGGATTTATGAATGCTGAAAGAAAAGGTGTTTACGGTATTGAAAAGTTTTATGATGAGGAATTAACTGGAACAGATGGTTCAGTAGAGGGAGTTAAAAATCCGAAAAATTTTTGGACAATTGATGCAGTAAAAAAGAAAAAAAGTGTTTCTGTTCAAAATGGAAATAATGTTATTCTTACAATTGACAGTGTGTTACAATATATATTAGATGATGAGTTAAAAAAAACATTTGAGGGATACAATGCAGTTTCTACAATGGGAATAATAATGGAAGTAGAAACTGGAAAAATTATTGCAATGTCGTCGTATCCTAAAGCTGATAGCAATGCAGATGTAAAAAATAGACCAATAATAGATATATTTGAACCTGGTTCGATTTTTAAACCTGTTACAGTTGCAATGGGGTTACAGTCAAAGGCAATAAATTCCAATTCTAAACTGTATTCATCAGGTAAAATAAAAATATATGATGTAACAGTAAATGATCATAGTTCTTTAACAAAGGGAAATAGACCATTAGATGATGTAATAGCATATTCAGGAAATGTGGCAATGGTAGAAATCGGTAGAAAAATAGAATCAAAAGATTTTTATAACTATTTGACATTATTGGGAATTGGCTCTAAAACTGGAATTGATACTTATGCTGAGATGTCTCCAAAATTATTGACATTAAAAGATCTGACAGCTGTAAGAAAAGCAACCATAACATTTGGGCAGGGAATAGCTGTAACACAGATACAGATGATGACAGCACTTAATACTGTAATAAATAATGGGAAATTAATGAAACCTTATTTAGTTGACAGACTGGAAGATGATCAAGGAAATATAGTTCAGCAAAATAAACCTACTGTAATAAGAAAAGTATTCAGCGATGAGGTTTCCAGATATAATAGAAAATATATGGAACAAGTTATTACAAGAGGAACAGGAACAGCTGCACAAATTAAGGGATATAGAATTGGTGGAAAAACTGGAACAGCACAGAAGTCAGGATTAGGTGGTTACAAGGATAAAAAATATTTTAGTTCATTTTATGCTTTTTTTCCTGTAGATAATCCTAAGTATGCTATATTGATTACAATAAATGAATCTCGAACTGGAAAATATTACGGAGCAGATGTAGCATTGCCATCTGTAAGACATGTGATGGAAAATCTAATTAAATACTTAGGAATAAGTCCACAAGGTAATATTGAAGAAAATAGAAAAGAAGAGATTGCTGAAATAAAACCAATGAGAGATTTAAAAAAGCTGTTAAATGAATTTAATAATAATAAAATGCCTAATCTGGTGGGATTAAGTTTAAGAGAAATAATTTCAGTGTATCCTCAGACTAAATTTCCAAAATACAAAATAATAGGAAATGGAAGTGTTGCAGAACAGTATCCTTCTCCTGGAGAAAAACTGGATAAAAATACTGAAGTAAAGATAGTTTTGAAATAGACAATAAAATAACATAAAAAATAGGGGTAACTATGTATTATTATGAAATATATGTCGAAAATAATGTAAATATATATACCTATAAATCAACGGAAAAATATGAATCCGGAGAATGGTGTATTGTAAACTTTGTGAACAGAAATAAGACAGGACTTATTATTTCTGAAACAAAAGAGGAAAATATATCGATAGATGTTTCAAAAATAAAGTATATCATAGGCAAAGCTCCTATTTTGTCTATTCCGGAAAATATAATGAAACTGGTCAGATGGATAAAGGACTACTATATAAGTGATTATTACAATGTCATAAGAACTGTATATCCGGGAACTTTAAAGCTGAATTATTCAAGAAAGGCAATATATGTAAAAAATCTGGAAGATAAGAAATCAAAAATAGAAAACATGCACCTTTTTGAAGGAAATAACGAAAAATTGAGTGAAACTGAAAAGTTCAACAGGTATATGCAGAAAAAAAAGGAAGTGACGGTAGCAACACTTGATAAAAATTTTTCTCCTGAGATAATAAAAAGGGCTTTGAAGGAAGAAGCCATAAAGATTGAAAAGAAACTGATAATGAACAGCAAAAAAATGTCAGGTGAAAAAATAAAAGGGAAGATAGCTGATGATGATGTTGTCCTGAATGAAGAGCAGCAGAAGGTTGCAGACAGGATAAAAAATGGCGAAAAAAGTTTTTATCTGTTAAAAGGTATTACAGGATCAGGTAAAACTGAAATATATATAAATCTTATAAAGGAAGCAATAAAAAATGGTTATGGAAGTCTGTTCCTCGTACCTGAGATTTCTCTTACCGCCCAGATGACAGAAAGGCTGGAAAAACAGTTTTCAGATTCTGTGGCCATACTTCACAGCAAGCTGACGGATGCAGAAAAGAGAAAGGAATGGACTTACATAAGGACGGGGGAGAAAAAGATAGTTATCGGAGCCAGATCGGCGATATTTGCTCCTGTGCAGAACCTGAAATATATAATAATAGATGAAGAACATGAAAATACGTATAAACAGGATAACAATCCGAGATATCATACAAAAAATGTGGCAATAAAAAGGGCCTTGATTGAGGGAGATGTAAAGGTAATTTTTGGCTCGGCAACACCTTCATTTGAATCCTATTATCAGGCTGAAAAAAATGACATTGAGCTTGTGGAACTGAAGGAAAGATTTAACAATGCAAAAATGCCTGACTATGAAATAGTCGATCTGAACAATACGCCTGATAATTTTTCGGAAGAACTGCTGAAGGAAATGTCTGGGGCACTGGGAAGAAAAGAGCAGGTAATACTCATTTTAAACAGGAAAGCGTTTGCAAATCTTCTGAAATGCAAGGACTGCGGACATATACCTACATGTCCCAACTGCAGTATATCCCTGAGTTACTATAAGTATGAGAATAAGCTGAAATGCAGCTACTGCGGATATGAAAAATATTTTAACGGGAAATGTGAGTCTTGTGGAAGCGAAAAAGTCATGCAGATTGGAACAGGAACTGAAAAGATAGAGGAAGAGATTAAGTCATATTTTTCTGAAAGTAGGACTATAAGAGTTGATTCTGAAACAGTGAAGACGAAAAAGGACTATGAAGATATATATAATGACTTTAAAAATCACAAATATGATATAATGCTTGGAACACAGATTATTGCGAAGGGATTTCATTTTCCTGATGTTACGCTTGTAGGGATTATCAACTCTGATATAATACTTAATTTCCCTGATTTCCGTGCAGGAGAAAAGACTTTCCAGCTGCTAACACAGTCATCAGGAAGGGCAGGACGAGGCAGCAAAGATGGAAAAGTGGTAATCCAGACATTTAATGGGGAAAATGAAGTCATACAGAATACGGTTACAGGAAATTATGAAGGATATTACAGGAAGGAAATGGAGTTAAGAAAAATATTGAATTATCCGCCTTTCGGAAGACTCATAATTATAGTGGTGTCTTCAGAAGAAGAGGAAGAACTGGAAAAAAAGGCAAGGAAATTCTACAATATTCTTATGACAGGTCTGAACAGCGGAACAAATCCCAATGGAAATGAATTTGTATCAGAACCCTTTAAAGCACCTATTTATAAAATAAACGGAAGATACAGATATCAGATATTTGTAAAGTTTAACAGGAAGAATATTACAAAAGTAAAAAATGTAATAAGAAAAGCAATGAATGAATATAAGGAAAAAAAGACAAGAATAAGCGTAGATGTAGATCCCGTTTCCATGTTATAGGATAAAATTGACAATATGCATAAATAACTATATAATAAAGATTATGGATAAATTAGATGATTTTTTACGATATTCGACACTTTTTCTGTACTATGGGGAGCTATTCTCCAAAAAACAGAAACAGTATCTTGAACTTTATCTCGAAGAGGACAGATCTCTGAGCGAGATTTCAGAAGAGTATGGGATTACCAGACAGGCAGTGTTTGACAATATAAAAAGAGGATTCAGGCAGCTTGATGAATATGAGCGGAAGCTTAAAATATTCGAGAAGGAAAAGGAATTAAAGAAAAAACTTGAAAATTTAAAGGAGAATTTTACGAAGGAAAATTTAGAAAAAATAATAGAAGATTTTGATTATAATGAGGTGTTTTAATGTTTAATAATTTGGGAGACAGGTTTAAGGATATATTTAAAAAGGTAAGCGGACAGGGAAAGTTAACGGAAGCGAATATGAAGGATGCTCTGAGGGAAGTAAGACTGGCACTTCTTGAGGCAGATGTAAACTATGGCGTGGCGAAGAATTTTGTTTCAAAAATAAGGGAAAAGGCTTTAGGTGAAGAAGTAATATCAGGAGTAAATCCTACACAGCAGTTTGTAAAAATAGTACATGATGAACTTGTGGAAGTTCTTGGTGGAACAAATGTACAGATAGCAAAATCTCCTAAAAACCCTACTATTATAATGCTTTCAGGATTACAGGGGGCAGGAAAGACAACCTTTGCTGGAAAACTGGCTAAACATCTCCGTTCAAAAGGGGAAACACCGCTTCTTATTGGAGCTGATGTATACAGACCTGCAGCGAAGAAACAGCTGAAAGTATTGGCAGAGCAGGTAAAGGTTTCTTCATTTACAATTGATGAAAGCACAGATGTAAATGAAATATGCAGAAAAGGACTGGAAGAAGCAGGAAAAATACATGCGACATATGTAATAATAGATACTGCAGGACGTCTGCACATAGATGAACAGCTTATGGGTGAACTGCAGGGAATAAAAGATAACTTTAATCCTCATGAAATACTGCTTGTAGTAGATGGAATGACAGGACAGGATGCAGTAAATGTGGCTAAAACCTTCAATGAACAGCTTGACATTACAGGAGTAGTTTTGACAAAGCTGGACGGAGACACACGTGGAGGAGCCGCCCTTTCAGTAAAGGAAGTGGCAGGAAAACCTATAAAGTTTATCAGTGAAGGGGAAAAACTGGATGATATAGCACCTTTCCATCCTGACAGGCTTGCATCGAGAATACTGGGAATGGGAGATGTTGTTTCACTTGTTGAAAAGGCTCAGGAAGCAATTGACGAAAAAGAAGCCAAAAAAATGGAAGAAAAATTCAGAAAAAATCAGTTTGATTTTGAAGATTTCCTGAAACAGTTTAAAATGATAAGAAAAATGGGGTCCATTGCAGGAATTATGAAAATGATACCCGGAGTGGATACAAGTGCAATAGATATGGCAATGGCAGAAAAGGAAATGAAAAGAGTGGAAGCGATAATCTTTTCGATGACAGTACAGGAAAGAAGGGATCCGAAACTTCTGAAAAGTGGAAGCCGTAAGGCAAGAATAGCTAAAGGAAGCGGCGTTCAGGTAACGGACGTAAATAAACTTATCAAACAGTTTGAACAGATGAAACAGATGATGAAAATGTTCAACAGCGGAGCAATTCCTGGACTTGGTGGAGGAATGATGAGAGGAAAGGGAAAACGTAAGAAATAATATTTATTGATATAGCAGGGAAGAATAAAAGCATATGTTAGGTTCTCCCTGTTTTTTAGAATATATGAATTTTCCAAAATATGAAAGTTAAGAGGGAAGTAGTATGAAAAAAATTGTTTTACTGATAATAACCTTGCTGATATTATCTGGATGTGGTCTCAGGAGTAAAGAATTAAATGAAGAAACTAAACAGAAAATACAGCAAGAAATATCAAAAATAAATGACAAAATGAGTCAGGATGAACTAGAAAATATGATGTCAGTAGCTAAGTTGAATTATGATGTTAATCCTGAAATAGGAAAGATGTATTTTGAGAAATTAGTAAAATATAAGCCTGAAGCTTCGATATATTTATCTGACTATTATTATGAAAAAAAAGATGAAGTGAATTATGAAAAATGGACAAAGTATGGTGCAGAAAGAGATGTTTTGGATATGATTTATAATTTAGCTGTATTTTATAATGAAAAAAACAAGTTATCAGAAGCAGAATATTGGTATCAGAAGGCAGCTAATAAAGGGCATAGGGATGCAGAATATAATTTGGCGCTTGTGTACGGAAAGGAAGAAAAATATTCAGAAGCTGAAAAAATATGGCATAAACAAGGGCGAGATGGAAGCGGAAGATACAATATGGCAATTTATTATGAAACTCATAATCAGCCTTACAAGGCAGAACAATTGTATAAAGAAATGATAAAAATGGGTGATGTTGATGGTTATTATGGATTAGGAAATATGTATAGAAAGTTAAAAAAAATTGATGAGGCAGAAAAAATATTAAAAATAGGAGTAGAAAAAAAAGAATTTAAAGCAATATACTCGCTGGCTAACTTATATTTAGATAAACTAGATTATCCCAATGCTAGAAAATATTTTTTAATAAATGCTTCCAAACAAGCTAATTCTGCATATCATGTAGGAGTGACATATGAAATGGAAGAAAATTATACAGAAGCAAGGAAATGGTATCAAAAAGCACTATCAATGGGAATGAGTGAATCAGAAGAAAGATTAAAAGAGATTAGAAATAAAAAAGATAAAATTAAATATAAATATACAGAAGGAGATAAAATAAGAGAAGATGAAAGCGGTAAAATATCAGGAACAGAATCATATTATTAAAATTTAGCTGAAGGGAGATTACTGCAAGTAGCATGACAGATACAAAACTGGGAAATTTGCAATAAATACGACAATAAACTTAAAAATGGCTCTTTGTTAAGAGTGAGGGTGTAAAAAGTTCGATAACCTTAAGAGATTCTAAGTTGAATAAGCTTTTTAAGGTTGTCGAATTTTTTTATTTATAAGTAATGTAAATTTATTTTTAATAACAAGACAAATCAGAAC
>CAJPML010000023.1 GCA_905371725.1 Leptotrichia sp. oral taxon 215 | reverse complement strand
CACAAATACATAATATAGATAAAACATAAAAATTTACTATACAATATAGAGGTGAGTAAAATAGTCACAGAGAAACTTAAGCCGGCAAGTTCAAAAAAAGAAAATATATATTTAGGAATAATGATTGTATTTCTAATTTTGAATGCTTTTTTGTTAATTAAAATGAGAAAACCTAAAATGACGGAACAGAAAATAGAATCAGGTCAGATAAGCTCCTATACAGAGTTTTCAAACATTGAAGCTGGAATCTATTCAGATTTGACAAATTTTGTAAGTGAAATAAAAATGAAGGGAAAGGAAGAAAAACTTCCTACGGTAAAGCAGCTGGAAGATGAACTTATCCCCCCCTTTACAAAGGATATTACATGGGAGGAAAGGGGGAAACTGACATGGGATAGAATTGACAGGGAAAAAATGACATATTATGTTGGTTTATGTGAAAATGTCATGACTAGTGGAAATTTTATTGTAACAGTAGATAATGAAAATAGGGAAAATACAAAAATATTATTTATAAAGACTCATTTACATAAAGATGAGGTTGAATTTGCCATTGATGAGAATTTTCCAGGATGGAAGGAAATAGTACCATATACTGGTGAAACTGAAAGACAGAAATTTGAAGGGAAAGGTGATATTGAATGAAAAAATTTTTATTAATAGTTTCAATGATATTAATGAGTGCAATTTCTTATGGAAAATTGAAGGTTGGAGTAACTTTGCAACCTTATTACAGTTTTGTGGCAAATATTGTTGGAGATAAAATGGAAGTTGTTCCTGCAATAAGAGGGGATATTTACGATGTTCATAACTATAAGGCAAGGCCTGAAGATATAAAAAAAATGGCTACTTTAAATATTCTCGTTGTAAATGGTATAGGGCATGATGAATTTATATATGAAATAGTAAGATCAGCCAGAATGGGTGGAAAAATAAAGATAATAAATGCAAATAAAGGTGTTTCCTTAATGCCTGTTTCTGGAATGAGAACAAAGACAAGAATAATGAACCCACATTCGTTTATATCAATAACTTCTTCTATTCAGCAGATATATACGATAGCAAGGGAGCTGGGACAGATAGACCCTGCAAACAAAGCCTATTATAACAAAAATGCGCAGGCATATGCCCAGAAATTAAGAAATATGAAGGCAGCTGCCATAAAAAAAGTAAATCATTTGAAAAATCTGAATATGAAGGTGGCAACTTCACATGCAGGTTATGATTATTTATTGTCTGAATTTGGGCTGAGGGTAAGAGCCGTAATAGAGCCTGCTCACGGAGTAGAACCAAGTGCTTCAGACATAAAGGCAATAATAGATATTATAAAAAGGGATAAGATAGATGTAGTCTTTGTAGATGCACAGGTAACCAATAAATATTCTACAACAATACAGAAGGCAACAGGTGTAAGGATAAGAAGTCTTTCACATATGAGTAGGGGGGCTTATACAAAAGATAGTTTTGAAAGGTTTATGAAATATAATCTGGATTCTCTGACAAATGCAATGTTGGACGTTGGAAAAGCAAGAGGAAAATAGTATGCCGGGTATATTAATTGAAATAAAAGATTTAGGATTAACATTATCAAATACAAAAATATTGGATAAAATAAATATGACGATAGAGCCTGGGAAAATACATTGCCTTATAGGGCCTAATGGAGGAGGAAAAACCTCATTGCTTAAATGCATACTTGGTCAGGTTTCTTATGAAGGAGAAATATTTATTTCATATGATGATACTAAAACAATAGGATATGTACCGCAGTCGTTAGATTTTGACAAAACATTGCCGATAACGGTAGAAAATTTCCTTTCAATTGTTTATCAGAAAAAACCTTGTTTTTTAGGTGTTTCAGGAAAATATAGAAAATCATTGGATGATTTACTGAAAAAAATAGGAATGTATGAAAAAAGAAAAAGGCTCATAGGAAATTTATCCGGTGGAGAAAAACAGAGACTCCTTTTAGCTCAGGCAATTTATCCTGAGCCTAATCTGCTCATACTTGATGAACCTTTTACAGGAATCGATAAATTAGGTGAAGACTATTTTAGAAATATAATAAAAGAATTGAAAAACAAGGGAATGACTATTTTGTGGGTACATCATAATTTGAAACAGGTAATAGAAATGGCAGATACTGTAACATGTATAAAAAAAGAAATCCAATTTTCGGGTAATCCTAAAAAAATTCTGGATGAAGAAAAAATTCTGACTGCATTTTCATAATTCTGTTTATGCTTTTTACTTTCAGAATATTTTTCTACTTATATTAAAAAATGGAGGAAATTGTAAAAATGCTCGAAATTATTAGAACTTTTTTTACAGATATGGCAAACAGGCAGATGTTACCTGAATATTTTAAATATGCCTTTGTAATAAATTCCCTTATATGTACCTTGTTTATAGGAACAATTTTAGGTGGAATAGGAACAATGGTTGTAACTAAAAGAATGGCATTTTTCTCTGAAGCGATAGGTCATGCCGCACTTACAGGAATAGCTTTTGGAGTAATGGCAGGTGAACCTATTAATGCCCCATATGTCATGCTGTTTACATATTGCATAATATTTGGACTGCTTATAAATTATACAAGAAACAGGACAAAAATGTCCACAGATACTTTGATAGGTATCTTTTTATCAATATCAATAGCATTGGGTGGCTCACTGCTTATTTTTGTTTCTGCAAAGGCAAATTCCCATATGATTGAAAATGTTATGTTTGGATCCATCCTTACTGTCAGTGATTCTGATATATTGATTCTTGTAGTTACAATTACAGTTTTAGGAATAGTTCTTATACCATTATTTAACAGGATACTTCTTTCAAGCTTTAATGCAAATATGGCGACAGTAAAGGGAGTAAACGTCAAGCTAATGGAATATATATTTACAGTAACTGTTACTCTCGTAACCGTAGTTTCTGTAAAAATAATAGGTGCGGCATTAGTGGAAGCACTGCTTTTAATTCCTGCTGCATCAGCAAAAAATCTGTCAAAATCAATAAGCGGTTTTTTCTTTTATAGTATATTTTTTTCGCTTTTAAGCTGCATTCTAGGAGTTGTTGTGCCTATTCATTATAATATATCGATACCTTCAGGAGGAGCAATAATTTTAATGGCATCGTTTATATTCTTTATAACGGTTGTAATCAAGAATATAAACGGAAAATTTAATGGAAGCGAATAAATTTTTTAGAATGGAGGAAATTAAGATTGAAGAAAATAACATTTATATTAATGTTTTTGCTGATAGGAACAATGTATGCAGAAAACCGTACATTTAAAAAAAATAAAAAAGTTTTAACATCAATTCAGTCAGTTTATTCCATTGTAAAGAACATAACAAAGGATTCTGATATTGAAGTTTATTCAATATTTGATTCTGATGTTTCGATGGATTATGGAAAATCAGCTTTTGATAACAGTGATCTGGATTTGTCTTCTGCTAAAGAAGCTGTTGCTGTCGTTGATGTTGCTAAAGTCTGGAACAATGATTATCTTTATGAATATGCACGTAGAAAGAATATAAGAATTGTTGAAATTGATGCAAGTTATTCTTTTTCAGGGAATGATTATTTATCACTGTCTCTTTTAAATTATAAAAATGGAGATAGGAATCCATATGTATGGATGAGCTTTCAGAATGTCATAAAAATGGCAAATATAGCTGCTGATGATTTATCTGAGCTTTTTCCTGAAAACAGTAAAACAATAGAAAAAAATCTTACAAAGTTTTCTCAGGAAATAAAAGAAATAGAAAATGGATATCTTGAAAAGACTTTGACCTTGAATTCTCTGTCAGTAATCACTCTTACAGAAAATCTTGACTATTTGTTTAATGATTTGAATATTTTCTTTAACTATACAGATTCAAATGAAGTGACAGTAAAAAATGTTTCTGAAATTATGAAAAAGAATAATTCTAAAATTTTTATATCAGACAGATGGATAAAAAAGGAAATTATCAATGAAATAGAGAAAAAAGGTGGAAAATTTTTAGTTCTGGATACTTTCAACATTCCACGGGAACTGGATGGAAAAATGGATCCGGATGGTTATATAAAAGGAATGAAGGAAAACATGGAAAAATTAGTGGAAGCTATGAAATCTATGGATAAAAAATAATAACTTTATGAAATGAGGGAAGAAAATATGAAAAAATTAATTATGATGTGTCTTGTTTTTATTTCAGTTACAGTTTTTGCACATGCGCCTCTTTTATCAGTGGATGACAATAAAGACGGAACCATATATATTGAAGCAGGATTTTCAAATGGTGAAAAAGCTGATGGAATGGAATTTTTTATAGTAAAGGATAAACCGTATAATGGACCAGAAGATACTTATGAAGGGAAAATGATAATATTTAAAGGAAAATTTGATAAAAAAAGTTCAGTAACAATTTTAAAGCCCTTAACTCCAAAGTATGAAATTGTTTTCAATGGAGGACCAGCACATATTATTACTAAAAAAGGACCTAAACTTGAAGAAAATGAAGTTCCGGAATGGAAGAAAAAACTTGAAAAAGATGACTACCTAAAGGAATGGAAGGATAAAATGAGTCAAAAATAATGGGGAATTAAGATGTTATCAATTTATTGATATATTATAATATAAAATACAGGAGGTAATTTTTAATGAAAAAAATTTTAGGAATTTTAGCTGTATTAACTGCAGTAAATCTAAGTGCCCACAATCAGTTTATTTACACTGATACTTTAAATGTAACAGGAAAAACATCAGTTCCTTTCAAGGTAATGTTTGGACATCCGGATGATGGTGGTGAGGAAGCTCCTATACCTGTCGGAAAGGTAAAAAATGAAACTCATATGGCGGAAAAAGTATTTGCCATACACAATGGTGAAAAAATAGATTTAACTGGAAAAGTAAAGGAAGGAAAAATAACTACAGATAAAGCTTCTGGAAGAACTTTTGACTTTACACTGGACAATGAATTAAAAGGTGGAGGAGACTGGGTAATTGTTGCTGTTCCTGGACAGACTTTTGATGATGGAAGCTCCTACCTGTTTAATGGAATTGTAAAAACAGTTATAACAAAGGATGGAAGTAAGGGAAATGACTGGAAAACAAGAGTTGCTGATGGTTACTATGAAATAATTCCTTTTACAAATCCGTCTCAAGTAAATGTAAATTCAGTATTTAAAGGACTTCTTGTAGATAAAAAAGGTAATCCAATGAAGGATACAGACATTTCAATAGACTATATAAATGGTAAAGTGGATATGAAAAAAGGAACATTCACAGGGAAACTTCAGAAGGAAAAGATTGCACTAAGAACTTATACAGACAGTAACGGTTATTTTGTAGTTTCTTTCCCACATAAAGGACTATGGTCTATAAGAGGAAGAGCAATGATAGACAGAGAAAAGAAATATGTGGAAGATACAACTTTACTAATTGAGGTAAAATAGAAAAAATAACGATGAAGGAATTTAAGAATTACGCTTAAAAGATTTAGAAGATTTAAGAGTTATCATAACAAAAATAATTTAAAGCTTGTACCAATAAACTGGACAATGAAAATTGAAAAGTTTGGAGGTACATATTTTTTATGAGAAAGTAAAGAAAAAGTTGAAAAAAAACCTTATATATAGTAAAATCTTTAAGTAGGAGGAGAAATGAAAATTACTGATTTTATTAATGCCGATACAATTGAAAAAATGAGAGAAGAGATAAATGAAGCTAATGGAAATGAAGTCTTTTTCAGAGGAATTCCGGATGAATCGGGAATAGTTTCTGAAATAGAAGTCATAGCAAGGGGAAATGAATATTCCGTGGCGGCATTACTTAATATGATGAAGAAAAATGAAGTAATAATACATAATCATCCTTCAGGAGTTTTACTTCCTTCAAATGCAGATATATCTGTTTCAGGCACATATGGAAACAGTGGAGGAGCATCCTACATTGTGAATAACAGTGTAGATGATATTTATGTAATAGTGCCTTTAAAAAAACAGTCAGAAATAGATATAGATGAATATTTTGGAGAAAATGGAAGAATTCATGAAAAAATAGGTAAATTTGAAACTCGTAAGGAACAGTACGAGATGTCAAAGAATATTGAAAAATGTATGAATAACAACAGGAAACTTATAGTTGAAGCAGGTACAGGTACAGGAAAGACAATAGCATATCTGCTGCCTACGTTATTATATGCCCTGGAAAATAACCTGAAACTCATTATTTCAACAAATACGATAAATCTTCAGGAACAGCTTATAAGTAAAGACATTCCTTTAATTGAAAAGATAATCGAAAGAGAATTTCAATATGAAATAGTGAAGGGAAGGGGAAATTATCTAAGTAAAAGAAAACTGCACAATATGAACACAATTGTGACTGAAAAGGATACAGAAGAAGAAAAGCAGGAAAAAAAGATAATTAAAAATCTTATGGAGTGGGATAATGTTACTAAAACAGGTGACAGAGGAGAACTGAAATATGATGTTCCATACAGGATATGGGAACAGATAAAAAGTGAAACCGATACTTGTATGGGAGTAAAATGTCAATTTTATTCAAGCTGTCATTTTTTTAAGGCAAGAAAAAATATTTCTGATGCAAATATGCTGATATTAAATCATCATATGTTTTTTGCAGATTTGTCAATAAGAAATGAAATTGGCTTCAATACAGAGTATTCGATACTGCCTAATTATGATATTGTTGTATTTGATGAGGCGCATAACCTTGAAGATACTGCGAGAAATTATTTTACTTATGAAATTTCAAGATATTCATTTGGGAGATTAATGGGAAGTATTCACAATACAAGGGCAACAGGTAAGAATAATGCAGGAGCATTGACAAAACTGCTGGGATATCTAAATGAGAACCTGTCTCAGGAAAACTATGTCAGAATAGATGACATGAAGGAAGAAATTATTAATATTTTGAACAGTTTTTACAATAAGGGAAATGAAATATTTGACAGGATAATGTACCCTTTTGCTCAGGAACTGTCAAATGCTGAAATAAAGGAAAGAATAGATAGACCTAAAATAAAGAATACTAAATTTTGGAAGGAAATAGTAGATAAAAACATAGAACTGAAAGAAATATATGGTGAACTTATACGAAAAATAAATAAATTTTTAAATAATATAGAAGACTTCGACCTTGAAGATGAAGATGGAATAATCTTTGATTTTACAAAATATTATAGCAGACTGAAAGATTATTATAAAAACTTTGAATTTATTATAGAGTCAAATGACAGGGATTATGTATACTGGCTGAATTTTATCCCATCAAAAGCTAATATAGAACTACATGCCACACCTTTTGATATATCAGAAGATTTAAATAACAGCCTGTTTAGTAAAATGGAACGAATGGTTTTTACTTCGGCGACATTGGCTGTAGATAATAAATTCAGTTATTTCAGGGAGAGTCTTGGATTAACGGATAACAAAGGAAAAAAGGTTGAGGAAAGAATAATAGATTCACCGTTTGATTATGAAAAGCAGATGGAAGTGTATATTCCTGAAGATACACTTGATCCAAACAATATAGAATTTTTAGATGATCTAGTAAGATTCGTGGAAAAAATAATAAAAAAGACAGAAGGGCATTGTTTTCTTCTCTTTACATCATATAGCTCCATGAATTATCTGTATAATAAAATAAAAGTGTATTTCAGCAAAAATGACTACACACTGATAAAACAGAATGACTATCCTAGACATGAAATGATAGAAATATTTAAAAGTTCTAAAAATCCTGTGTTATTTGGAACAGACAGTTTCTGGGAGGGAGTAGATGTTCAGGGGGAACAGCTGCAGTCTGTAATCATAGTGAAACTCCCGTTTAAAGTGCCTAATGATCCGGTAACGGAAGCTATTATAGAAAATATAAGGGAAAAAGGGAAAAATCCTTTTAATGACTATCAGGTACCGCAGGCAGTTATAAAATTTAAGCAGGGAATAGGAAGGCTTATAAGGAGTAAGAAAGATAAGGGAATTATAACGATATTAGATAACAGGGTAATAAAGAAAAGTTACGGAAAGAAATTTTTAAGGGCATTACCAAAAAATGTAACTATAAAAAGTAAAAGAGAAATTTTAGAAATGGAATATACAGAGTAATTGGAGGATAAAATGGTAATTAATATATTGGGTCGTGAAATTGTTCTGGAAATAAAGGAAAAAAGAAAGCAGGGGAGTAGTAATACAAAAAAACGGAGAAAATTTCTGTTCCGTTTTGTACTTGCTATTTTTGTATTTCTAATTTTTGGTATAATTATAGAAATTTCAAGATTACAACGGGACTATAAAATTGGCTCTGTTGCCCAGTCTGACATAATTGCCTACAAGAATGTTACATATTATATTGATATTCTGGATGATAATATTCAGGATAAAATAATGAAGACTACAACTCCGGAATACGATGAAATTCCTGAAGTAAAAAAGGAAACTATTGATTCTATTAATCTTTTCTTTCAGGATTTAAAAGGATTGGATGTTTCAAATGATGAATCTATAGAAAATTATATGGAAAATCATAAATATAACCTTACGGTTGAAGATTATAAGCAACTGGCACTGAGAAATGATGTCAGCTACATAGTTAATCTTATAACAGCGGCTACTGAAATTTACAATATAGGAGTAGTAAAAGCTGAAGATTTTCCAAAAATACTTAGAAAAAATGACATTAAGATGGATGAACTGGATGCAAAATTTTTAAAAAATTTCATTAAACCAAATCTGAAAATAAATGATGATGCGACAACAAAAAAGATAGAAGAAAACCTTCGTTCACTACAGGATAAGGAAGTAAAAATATATAAAGGGGATATAATTGTAAAAAAAGGTGATACTATTGACAGTGATGCGTACATTAAACTTGAAAAATTGAATATGATAAGAAAAGATGATAAAGTAAGGAAAACGATGGGACTGGCTGTAACATATATAATATTATCAATCTTATTTTAC
>CAJPML010000022.1 GCA_905371725.1 Leptotrichia sp. oral taxon 215 | reverse complement strand
GAACTAGGTTTTTATGAATATTTTTATGGTCTTAGAATTTAACTATATATTTAAAGTTGACAATAAATTTATTTATTTTCAATAAATTTATTTACATCTTCTAATGAAGGTAAACTTGGAACAGCACCAATTTTTGTAACAGCAATAGCTCCGCAGATACTTCCATAGTTCATAGCTTCCTTTAAATTGTTTCCTTCGGATAATGATTTGACAAAACCTGCCATATAGCTATCACCTGCACCAGTTGTATCTAAAGCATCTACTTTATAAATTTTCTGATAAATTTCAATTTCATTGTTCAAAAATAAACTTCCATTTTCTCCCATTTTTACAAGAACATTTTCTATTCCATTATTTAATAATTCTCTTCCTGCGATTTTGATTTCTTCAAGAGAACACAATTTTCTTTTTACAAGAGCTTCCAGTTCAGATTTGTTTGGACTTACAATGTATGCTCCTGCGAGATCATTAATGCTGATATTTCTTATAGGACCAGCATCAATGATTAATTTAATGTTTAGCTCATTACATATACAAATAATCTCTTTGATAGCTTCTATGGAAATTTCCAACTGGATTAGTATATGCGTGCAGTTTTTCATTTCTTTTTGAAATATATTTCTGATATCTGCTCTGCTTATATCCATATTTGCTCCTGGATTAACAATTATTCTGTTATTTCCATTTTTTTCAAGGAATATATAGGCAGTTCCTGTTTTGCAGGTTTCGGAAATTTTTATATTTGAAGTGTCGATTTTGTATCGGGATAAATTTTCCTTAATCAGTTCGGCATCATGATCGCTACCAAGACAGCTGAAAAAACAAACATTGCAATTTAATTTTTTTAATGCAATAGCTGCATTTCCGCCTTTTCCTCCAAAGCTATTTTTAATGGTTTCTAAGAAAATATTTTCTCCTTCTTCAGGCATTTTTTCAACCTGAATAATTGTATCCATATTTAAACTGCCTATTACTCCTATTTTACTCATGATTTATACTCTTCTCCTTAAAAATTTAGTTTACAGGATTATTGTTTTTCATAATTGTCAGGTGGTCCCATTATAACAGTTTTACCATCATCTTTAACTTCTATTTTTCCAAATCCTTGAATTTCCATACCGTTAGTTAATTTTTTTCCTTCCAGCATAGCTTTAGCAACGGCAACTGTTAAATATCCCAATTTTCTAGTATCCCATAAATATCCACCATCCAGTGCTCCATCTTTCAAATATTCCTGGGAGTCTTCTTTAACTGCAGTTCCGACTACAGCTATTTTATCTTGAAGCCCTTTCTCACGAATTGCCTGTGCAATTCCCAGTGGAGCGACTGTAGAATATCCTATTATTCCTTTTATATTAGGATAAGCTTTAATTAAATCAAGAGCTTTGCTATATGCTTCCTGTTGTTTTTCATCAGATGGGATTTTATCTGTTACTAATTTTAGATTAGGATATTTTTCTTTTGCATATTTTAAACCATAATCAATCCATGAATTAAGATTTGCTGCAGACAAACCACCTGTTATTATAGCATATTCTCCAGCATCTGTTCCCATTTTTTCGACTAACTTATCAAAAAGGTGTTCTCCTAAAACTTTGTCGTCAATTTGATGAATAGAAGCATCAACAACATTAATATCAGTAGGCGTATCCCAGTCAAGTATCATTATTCCAGCAGCTTTAGCCTGTTGTAAGACTGGTACAACAGCTGCGGGATCATTAGGAGCTACTGCAATAGCATCTACTCCCTGATTAATTAGATCCTCTATCATTTTAACCTGTTCAGCAGCGTCAGCTTTATTAGGACCTATGTAAATAACTTCAACACCTAATTCCTCTCCTGCTTTTTTTGCTCCTTCTCCTGTCTGTTCAAAATAAGGGATAGATGTAAGTTTAGGCATAATGGCAATTTTAAATTTTTTTCCTTTTTTCTCTGTTCCTGTCTGTGCAGATGAATTGCCATTTTCGTTTTTCTTTTCACCACAGCTTATTAACAGTACAAAAGCTAGAAGTAAAAAAATCTTGAAAAAATTTCTGAATTTCATAATCGAATTCCTCCTTTAAATTTATTAATTTTTGTTTCTTCTTTTGGAAATAAGAGATTTGTCACTCAGGACTTTTGATATATAACGGATTGCTAAAACAGTAATCAGTATAATTCCCATTATTATATCCACTATGTTTCTATCTACATTTATTAAGTTAAGTCCTTTGGATATAACCTGTATAATTGCAACAGCAATAACGGTTCCAATTATATTACCATGACCACCTGAGATGCTTACTCCACCTAAAACTACAGCTGTAATGCTTTGCATTAAATATGAAGAACCAAAGTCGACCTTAGCTGAGTTATATCTAGACATCATAATAATACCTGATATGGCTGAAAGTATAGCCGAATAAATATAAGTAGATAATATAACTTTTTTAGTATTGATACCTGAAAATCTTGTAGCTGTTTCATTACATCCAAGCATCAGTATTTTAGTTCCTAAAGAACTTTTATGTAAAATAAGGTAACTTATTGCTATAAAAAATAAATAAATTATAAATGGGACAGGAGTTCCAAAGAGATTTTTTGTAGTTATATACGAAAACATAAGAGGAAAACCTGATATAGAACCTCCTTTTGTTAGATTTAAACTTATTCCTTCGAAAAGAGTGGTTGTTCCCAATGTAACTAACATTGCTGCTACTCCTATATAAGCTGTAATGTATCCATTTAGGAACCCTGCAATTATGGATATAAGTAACGAAAGCAGAATGGCTAAAGTTATTGCAAGTATAGGATTTTGCTTGCTAATTGTTCCTGTAAGGAAATAAGTTGATACAATACTGCTCATAGTTGCCGTAGTAACAATGGATAAATTAATTCCCCCTGTCAAAATGGGAAACATCATTGCAAGTGCCAAAATTCCAAATTCAGGCATCTGTCTTAGAGTACTCATAAAGTTGTTAAAGGTAAAAAATCTGTCAGGAGATAAAAATCCTACACTTAATGTTGAAATAATAAAAATTATTAAAAGAGTAATTTCATTTATATTTTTTATCTCATGTTTTTGTTTCATTATTTTTCCTCCAATTCATCCAAATCTATACGGACTAATTTGCTCTGTTCATATTTTTTACTTATTACATCAACTGATACTGCACTAATAATAATAATACCCATAACTATTTTTTGCCAGAAAGTAGGAATCTTTGCTAATACTAGTCCATTATTAAGAATAGCCATTAAACACATTCCAAGAAAAGTTCCAAGAACAGTTCCTGTTCCTCCCAAAGTACTTGCACCTCCGATTACTACAATAGCAATAACATTAAGTTCAGTTCCTACAAATGTATTGGGATTAACTCCCTGAACGATAGAAGTATTTAGAACTCCTGCTATACCTGATAGAACTCCTGCTAAAGTGTAGACAAAAATTTTTATTTTTTGTGGGTTATATCCTACACGGATAGCTGATGCTTCACTTCCTCCAATAGCATATACCCCTCTTCCTATCAATGTATATTTTAAGATAAATGACATTATTATAGTTGTTAATATTAGAAAAAAAATCTGTATAGGAATATTTGCTACAGATATTCTTCCAAAATTCTGAAACCATTCAGGCATGTTAGTAATCATATTTCCTTTAGTGTACACCAGAATAGTTCCTTGCATAATGCTTTGTATACCTAAAGTAGCTACAATAGGGGAAATGTTGAAACATGTAATTATTAGTCCGTTCAAAATACCTATTATACCCCCTGCAATGCAGCAAATTAGAAATATTGCAGGTAATCCCATATTTGACTGGGTAAGGAGTTTACCTGTAATCAGAGTAGTTAATGCAATATTTGCAGATACTGATAAGTCTATTCCTCCTGTAATCAGGATAGGCAGCATACCAAGTGCCAATATTCCTACTACAACATTTCCTTTTAAGATGTCCATAAAGTTAGTAAAGGTAAAAAATACTGGATTTATAATAGTGAGAAAAAAAGAAATTATCAGAATAATTAGAAATACTGAAAATTCTTTTTTCTTAATTAATTTAGTAATCATTTGTTTATCTCCTTCTTTTTTACTTATTTATAACAGCTTTTTCCATTATTGCTTCCTGTGTAAGATTGCTATTTTTAAATTCTCCGGAAATACATCCTTTTCTCATGACTAAAATACGGTCACTTATAGAAAGAATTTCAGGTAATTCTGAAGAAATAACTATAATACTTGTGCCATTTTCAGCTAATTCCCTGAGAATTTTATGAATATCTGCTTTTGCTCCTATATCTACACCATTTGTCGGTTCATCAACAATCAGAATTTTAGGATTTGTGGCAATCCATTTAGCTATTACAACCTTCTGTTGATTTCCTCCTGAAAGCTGTGAAGCAGTCAGATTTTCATCTTTAGGTCTAACATCGAGTTTATCAATTAAATCATGTACAAGGCTAGATTGCTTTTTTGTATTTATAATTCCAAGTTTATTTGTAAAGTTTTTAAGTAAAGGCAAAGTAATATTTTCTGAAACTTTTTTTTCTAAAACTAATCCTTGTGTTTGTCTGCTTTCAGGAATATAGCCTATTCCTTTTTTCAAAGCTGTCCATGGGGAATTTAAATTAATTTCTTCTCCTTCCAGTATTATTTTTCCTGAATCAGCCTTTAAAATTCCAAATATTGTTTGAAAAAGTTCACTTCTTCCTGCACCTACAAGACCTGTAATTCCTAAAACTTCTCCTTTATAAAGTTTAAGATTTATATTTTTATAATTTCCTTTTTTACTTAAACCTTTTATTTCTAATACTACTTCTTCTTTTACACTTAAATTTGCATAATTAAGAATATTGACATCACGTCCAACCATCTTTGCAATTAATGTTTTTTTGTCAATATCAGAGGATTTTACTGTATCAACATATTGTCCGTCTCTAAATATTGTAAATCTGTCACTTACTTTAAAAAGTTCATCCATTTTATGACTGACAAACATTACTGCAATATTTTTTGATTTTAGCATATCAATAATTCTATAGAGATTTTCAACTTCCTGTTTTGACAAAGCTGATGTAGGTTCATCCATAATTATCATTTTAGCGTTATGAGCAATTGCTCCTGCTATTGCTACCATTTGTTTTTTAGCCACAGACAGATTATCCACAATCTCATTTGGGTTTATTTTTATACCAACAACATTTAGAGCCTTCTCAGCTTTAATTCTGATTTCTTTCCAGTTTAATAAAAGCTTATTTTTTTCTATGATCTGATTTATTACAATATTTTCAGCAACAGTAAGGTTACCAAATAAACTGAAATCCTGATAGATAACTGAAATTCCTTTTTTTATGGCATCTATGGGATTTGAAATTTTTACCTGTTCGCCGTTTATTTTTATAATTCCTCCCTCATCAGGTTGATGGGCACCTGACATAACTTTTATGAGAGTAGATTTTCCAGCACCGTTTTCTCCTACAAGAGAATGTACTTCTCCAGGATAAATATCAAACTTAACTTTATTTAACGCTTTTACACCAGGAAAGGTTTTACTTATATTTTCCAGTTCTAAAAAAGGACTGTTCATCTTAACCTCCTTATTCTGAATTTTGTTTTTGATTTATTTTTCATATAAAAATTTTTCTGAAAGTTCTACATTGAAATCTTTTGCAAGTTTTCTAAATTCATTTGGCTGAATAGTTTGTAGTCTTTGTGGTGAAACAGATAAAATTTTTATAAGTATTTTTGCGGCTTTTTCTAAAGTTAAAGCCAATCCAAATGCAATATCAAAGTCTTTACTTGAACAGAATAGCCCGTGATGAGCCCAGATCACTAAGTCATATACTTTCATCAATTCAGAGGTCGCGATGGCTATTTCTTTTCCACCAGGAACCATCCAATTTACAACTCCGATACCTTTACTGAAAATAATGGGGCATTCTGTCATAGTTTCCCACAATTCTCTTGTAAATATTTCGTCTTTTAGTGGAAGTAAAAAAGTAAGGGCAATAATATTAGGAGTATGACAATGATATATAATCCTATACTTTCCATTCGTTTGTTTCTTTTTTACCTCATGATTCATCAAATGAGTAGGGAGTTCACTTGTAGGCAATGCATTATTATCCAATCCCCAAACTATCCTATAATTTTCTCCTTTATTATCTACCTGTATAATTCCTATATTTTTTTCAGGAGCTTTTAGAACATTTTTAAAATACTTTCCTGTTCCTGTTACTAAAAAATATTCATTAGCAAGTTCGGGAACATCGATACCTATTTTAATCCAGTTATTCGTTAAATTGAATATTTCTTCTGATTGTTTTATTTCTTCCAGTTTTAAACGATAACTTAAATTTCCTCCATTCATTTCATGCCATCCATGATTAAATCCGTCTTGACAAAGCTCACAAAAGTCTTTAATAAAATTTATTTTAAAAATATTTGTCATTAGTTTATCTCCTTTTTTATTAAAATCGTGAGGATAAAACATTATCTTCGTATTTTTTGATTTCTTCATAGCATTTTCTATCTACAGGAATATTATTCGTTTCACAAAAATAATTCCATATGTCTCCCAAAGGATAAGTTTTAATTTCTTCCTGCAGCATAAGTAACTCAGTAAAATTATTTTGTTGCTGTAATTGAAATAATTTTTCATTTGGAATTAGCAGGGCGAATAATAAAGCTTTCTGTACATTTCTTAAGCCAGTTACCCATGCTGAAATACGATTTATACTGGCATCAAAGAAATCCAATCCTATAAACACTCTGTTTAAAGCGTTATTACGGATAATCTCCTTAGTTATTTCCTTAGTTTCATCATCAAACAGTATTACATGATCAGAATCCCAACGTACAGGTCTTGTAAGATGTAGTGCAATTCTATCATGAAATAAAAGCATAGAGGAAATCTTATCAGATACAGTTTCTGTAGGATGATAATGTCCGTTATCCATAAGAGGAACTATGTTATTTTTTAAAGTGTAGTTAGTAACAAATTCCGCAGACCCCACAGTATAAGATTCAAGACCAATTCCAAAAACCTTTGATTCAAGACATACAAAAACTTTTTTTCTATCATAGTCAATTTCCAGTATTTTGTCCAAAGAGTCTTTAAATCTCATTCTTGGAGACAATCTATCTGACGGGATATCTTTATATCCATCAGGAATCCATATATTCATCAGACATGGCTGGTCAAGTTCAGAAGCAAAATATTCTGAAATCTTTATACAGGCTTTACAATGATTAATCCAGAAATTTCTTATTTCTTTTTTAGGACTTGATAAAGTAAGATTATCTATTACCATGTTATGAGAAAAAAGAGTAGGATTAAAATCTATTCCTATACCCTGGTTTTTTGCAAAATTTACCCATTCTTTAAAATCTTCGGGCTCAAGTTTATCCCTGTCATGAAATTTTCCTTTTTTAAAAATAGCATAATTGGAATGTAAATTTAGTTTATGTTTTGCAGGAACAAGAGAAAAAACTTTTATTATATCGTCCATAAGTTCTTCAGGATTTCGGGCTTTTCCAGGATAATTTCCTGTAACCTGTATTCCTCCTGTTAAAGGACCTTCCCTGTCAAATCCCTTTATATCATCTCCCTGCCAGCAATGTAATGAAATTCTTATATTTTTTAATGTTTCAAGAGCCTCATTAACATTCACTCCGATATTTTCATATATTTTTTTAGCTGAGTCATATCTCTCTTTAGTGAACATCTCTATTCTCTCCTTTCGTTAGTTAGAGGGGATATATTTTCTTATTTCAAAAGATTTATAAATGGATTTTTTAGCTTCTTTTAGAGTTGAAAACTCTTTATTTTTTATCATTTGAACTATAATATTTCCTAGGGAAGAAGCTTCTGAAGGACCAGCATATACTGTTTTTCCAGTTTTATTTGCTGTTAACTGGTTTAGATAGTCAGCGTGTGAACCTCCACCAATAATATTTATCTGTTCATATTTTTTATTCGTTATTTTTTCAATTTCAGTAGCCGTTTTACTGTATGAATCAGATAAGCTATGATAAACAACTGAAGAAATCTCGGCAATAGAATGAGGAATAGGCTGTCCAGTTTTTTCACAATAAAATTGAATCTCGTTTATCATATTTTTAGGAGATAAAAAACATGAATCATTTACATTAATTCTTGAAGAAAAATTTTTTTTACTCTCTGCCATTTTACATAATTCTGAAAAAGAAAACTGTTTATTTATTTCATTTCTTACAGACTGAATAATCCATAACCCCATAATATTCTTTAAAAATCTGAATTTGTAAAGATATCCACCTTCATTTGAAAAATTTAAATTCATACTTTCTTTGGTGGAAATAGGGATATCAGTTTCAATTCCCATAAGAGACCATGTTCCAGAACTTATGTATATGGAGCTGTTTATTTCATTTGTTTCAGGAACTGAAATAACAGCTGAAGCGGTATCATGAGATGCAGTCATAATAACCTTACAATCAAATCCAACTTGATTTATAATTTCCTGTTTAAAATTTCCTACTGTAGTTTCAGGCAAATCAAGAGGTAAAAATATTTTTTTATTAAATTTAAGTTTTTCGATTAATTCCCAATCCCAATCTCTTGTACTTGAGTTTACAATTTGGGTAGAAGTTGCATTTGTATATTCAGACTTTTTAATTCCTGTTAAAAGAAAATTAAAATAATCAGGAAGCATCAAAAAAGTTTCTGCAGTATCAAACAATTTAGGAAACTTTTCCTTAAAGGCCATTAATTGGTATACAGTATTAAACATCTGTTTCTGAATGCCTGTTTTTTTGTATAAATTTTCAGAAGATATTATATGCTCAAGTTTTTTATCCATATTTTTTGTTCTATGATCTCTATAAGAATAAGTTTTTCCCAAAATTTCATTATTTTTATTTAATAATACATAATCTACAGCCCATGTGTCTATTGCCATAGTTGTCGGTATTTTATTAATTTGTTTACATATTTTCAGCCCTTCGATAATTTGTTGAAAAAGATAAATTGTGTCCCAGCATAGGTTTTCTTTATTATTTATTA
>CAJPML010000021.1 GCA_905371725.1 Leptotrichia sp. oral taxon 215 | reverse complement strand
GACTTTGCTTATTCTCCAACAAATGCAAGCGTATGGAGAAGCTATATGATAAAATGGAAAATCATAATATGGTAGAATTATCATTATGATTGAGTCCATAATATTAAAAGCAATAAAGAAAAAAATCCACCATATATTATTAATGTCGAAAACAAGATTTTTAAACACTATAAAAGTATATCCGAAATATTGAAAAATATTTAGATATTTTTCAGAAAGTTTATTTTGTAGTTGTTGCATACTCATATTTTATCCTTTCATTTGTAAAATTTTTTAAAAAGAACGGTGTCATCTAAAATCGAAAAAATTAAGATGGCACCAGCACTAATAATAACAATTCTACCAAACTATTTTATTTATATTTAAATTTTATTTGATTACTTTTCTATAAGTTACAAGCAACGGATTCCATACGCTTGCATTTGTTGGAGAATAAGCAAAGTCTATTTCGATAAATTTTTCAATAGGTGTTTCGAGGGTAATAACAATTGCTATTTGGTCTATAAACTGCGCAACTGCTTCTTTTCCAACCATTGCGCCTCCAAGAAGAACTTTTTTATCCTTATCATAAATAATTTCTGTTTTTATAGGAAAAGAATCCTTAAATCCTGAGTTTTTATACATTGCCCTCATTTCGATCTTTTCAGCATTATATCCTAATGACTGAGCTTCTTCAAGTGAAAGTCCTGTCTGTGCAAGTTTAATATCATAGAAGGAAGTTGCAAAAGATCTGAGCAGCCCTTTCCAGCTGATATTCTGTCCTGAAAGATATTTTGCAAGTAACATTCCGTGTTTATTTGCCACATCACCGAAAGGAGCATAAAGATTTCTGTCTGTATGATAGAATTTATTAAAAATACAGTCTCCTATAGCATAAACATCAGGAAGGTTTGTTTCAAACTTATCATTGACAATTATTTTTCCATTTTCTGTTTTTAATTCAGAAGAAATAAATTCTATGTTAGGAGTAATTCCAATACTGAACAGGGCAATATCAAAGTCCAGATTTTCTCCGTTATCAAGCTGTACAGATTTTGCAATATTGTTTTCCGAAATAATTTTATTTACTCCTGAATTAAGTTTTAATGTAAGCTCATGTTTCTCAATGCTTTCATAAATTTCAGATTTTAGATTTTCAGAAACTGTAGGGAATATTCTGTCAGCTTTTTCAACAACTGTAACTTCCAGATTTTTTATATTAAATGCTTCAGCAGTCTCAAGACCTATAAATCCCGCCCCTACTACAACCGCTTTTTTTAGCTTGTCTTTATTGTTATTGATGTATTCCTTTATTTTTATTGCGTGTTCCGCATGCGAAAGAGTAAATACATTTTCGAGATTTTCAGAATATCCGTCAATATTTGGAACAAAAGACTTTGCTCCGACAGCAATGACAAGTTTATCATATTCAAATATTCCGTTTATGTCATTGCCTTCTATATTTAAAGTTTTATTTTTAAAATCTATGTCTGTAACTTTGTGTAATGTTTTAATATTAACTCCCCTTTTTATAAAATCTTCAGGAGTTCCCAGAACAACATCATTAAATGACAGTTCGTCCGCTATATAATATGGTGTAGGACAACCTGCCCATGCCACATATTGAGATTTTTCAAATACAAAAATCTCATCGTTAGGATTTGCTTTTTTATATTGAGTGGAGAACATCATTCCTGCCGCTCCGCCACCTATTACTGCTATTTTCATTTTCTTACCTGCTTTCTGTTAAATTTATTTCTGTTTTGTCAAGGTATTAAACAGATATCTCAATCTGCTTGCAACCATTTTTATTCCAACTTTGTTGTCTTTTCCTCTAGGAATAATTACATCAGCATATCTTTTAGAAGGTTCGACAAATTCGAGGTGCATAGGTTTTACAGTATTGATATACTGATTTTTTATACTTTCAAAACTTCTTGCACGTTCTTTCATGTCACGTTCCATTCTACGTAAAAGTCTTTCATCGTCATCAGTATCAACAAAGATTTTTGCATCAAAAAGTTCTCTTATTTTTGGTATTGCAAGAATTAGAATTCCTTCAACTATTATTAAATTAGCCGGTTCAATATGCTCTGTCTCATCAATTCTGTTGTGAATCTGGAAGTCATATATAGGCTTTTCAATGGAATGCCCTTCCTTCAGGGAAAGTATATGCTTTTCCAACAGGTCAAAATCTATTGAGTCTGGATGGTCATAATTTAATAAAGTTCTTTCTTCATAAGTTAAATGATCGTTTCTTCTGTAATAGAAATCCTGTTCCAATAGGATAGAATGAATATTGGATTTTTTAAGATCTTCTATTATAGCCTTTGTCACGCTTGTTTTTCCTGAACCTGTTCCCCCCGCAATTCCTACAATTATCGTCTGATAATCCATTTGAATACCTCCTAGTGATATAAATAAGTATATAATACACAGAGTAAATTTTCAAGCAATTTTTGAGGATAATTTTAACAATAGGATAATATAGAAAAAATATTATGTAAATGCCATAAAAATAAAGGTAAAATAATGAATCAGATTAAAAAAGAAAAACAAAAATGAAAAATTTTAATGGCAAAAAATAAAAAAAGGAGTATAATTATAATATTAGTATGAAAAAGAATTGAAAGGGAAGTGAAATTTATGCAGAACAAGACAAATGAAGATATGAAGAAAATAAAAGAAATTCTTGAAAATAACACAGCATTGGAACACGCTATAACATTATTGAGCTGGGATCTTGAGACAGAAGCGCCTGCCCTTGCTGCAGAAAAAATATCAAAAACATTGGGATATCTGACAGGAGAAAGCTACTCAATGATTATAAATGATGAATTTAAGAAACTGGTATATGGAATAAATACTGAAGAACTGTCAGAAGTAGACAGAAAAATTATAGAAGAAGTGAAGAAGGAATCATTTGAAAAGATGGAAAAAATTCCTAAAGATGAGTTTCAGAAATATTCTGAACTGAGAGTACTGTCTGTAAGAAAATGGGAAGAAGCAAAAAGAAAAAACGATTACAGCATATTCAAGGATTATTTGAAACAGATGATAGAGTTTAATAAAAAATTTATAAAATATAGAGGATATACTGGAAATCCTTATAATACACTGCTCGATGACTATGAGCCTGAAGCGGTAGTTGAAGAACTGGATAAGTTCTTTGATAAAATAAAAAATGAACTGTCTCCTTTTATAAAAAAAGTGACAGAAAAGGAAAAAAGTGAAAATGAACTGACAATAATTGAAAAGTTTAAAAACATGAATTTTGACATTCAAAAACAGGAAGAATTTTCAAAATATTTACTGGATATTATAAAATTCAGTTTTGAAAAGGGAGTACTTAAAGAAAGTGAACATCCTTTCACGACGGAATTCAGTAACAAGGATGTAAGAATTACTACACACTACTATGAAAATAATCTTTTAAGTTCAATATACTCAACAATTCATGAAGGTGGACATGCCCTTTATGAGCAGCATATAGGAGATGAAATTACTGACACTGTACTTGGTGGAGGAGTTTCAATGGGGATACATGAATCACAGTCGAGAATTTATGAAAATATGTTTGGAAGAAGCATGGAGTTTATTGAATTTGTTTATCCAAAAATGGATGAAATCTTTAATCTTTCAGAAAATGGCATTGATAAGAAAGAACTTTACAAACTGGCAAACGAAGTTGAAAGACAGTTTATAAGAACAGAATCTGATGAACTGACTTATCCTATACATATATTAATAAGATATGAGCTTGAAAAGGAAATTTTTGGTAACCTTGATGAAGAAACAGATGTAGATGCACTTGCTGAAAAATGGGCAGATAAGTATGAAGAATATCTTGGAATAAGACCGGCAACTTATACTGAAGGAATATTACAGGATGTACACTGGGCGGAAGGACTGTTCGGTTATTTCCCTTCATATGCATTGGGAACTGCCTATGCAGCTCAGATATATGATGCTATAAATAAAAAAGTCAATATAAAAGAAGAAATGAAAAAAGGTGAATTCAGTCAAATAAATGAAATACTGAAGGAAAATATTCATAAATACGGTAAAATGAAAACTCCTAAGGAAATAATAAAGGATACAACAGGAAAAGATTTTGATTCACAATATTACATAGATTACTTAAAAGAAAAGTTTTCTGAAATCTATGGGTTGGAGAAATAAGAGTCTGAGTACAAATATGGCATATATTAAATGAAAACTGGAAATGCTTAAAGATAAATGAATTTAATATGTGATAAGACTATGAAAGGAGGAATGGGTTTCTCAAAAATTATGGTTTATTATATAAAAATTGAAAAATTTTATTTGGGAAACTCATAATACAATGTTAGAAATTCAAGATGAAATGGAATTAATAAAAGAAAAATTTGAAGATATGGAAGTTAAAAGTTTTGCCAGAGAAGTTATTGAATTTATTGATGAATGTCCAAGTACATATCATGTGGCTAAAAACTGTTCAGATATTTTAGAGGAAAATGGTTTTGAAAGGCTTATACCTCAAGAAAAGTGGCATCTGAAAAAAGGTGGAAAATATTATGTGAAAAAATCAAATTCTACAGTAGTGGCATTTACGTTGGGAACAGATATAAATTTGAAAAAGGGATTTAAAATATTTGGTTCACATACAGATTCACCGGGATTTAGAATAAAACCAAATCCTGAAATGGTAACAGAAAATATATTAAGACTAAATACAGAGGTGTATGGAGGTCCTATTTTAAGTACATGGTTTGATAGACCACTTTCCATAGCAGGAAGAGTTGTAGTAAAAAGCGATAATTTGTTTTTACCTAGAACTGTAAGAGTGAAAATAGAAGAACCTCTAATGATTATACCTAACCTTGCCATTCATCAGAACAGGGAAGTAAATAATGGAGTGAAGATAGATAAACAGGCTGATACATTACCTGTGTTAGGTCTTATAAACAGCAAGTTTGAAAAGGACGACTATTTACTCAAACTAATAGCTGAAAAAATGGAACTAAAAAAGGAAGATATACTGGACTTTGATTTGTATGTATATTCTATTGAGAAAGGGTGTCTTGCAGGAGCAAATGAGGAATTTATATCGTCACCTAAGATAGATAACCTTGCCTCTGTCTATGCGGGACTTTTAGGACTTGTGGAAGCTGAAGATGTCCATGACCAGATAAATGTATTTGTAGGATTTGATAATGAAGAAATTGGAAGTGCGACAAAGCAGGGAGCTGATTCAAATTATTTACTGAATACGCTGGAAAGAATAATGTGTTCGCTTGGATATGGAAGGGAAGAGTTTTTACATATGCTGAACTGTTCATTCCTACTCTCGGCAGATGGTGCACATGCAGCCCATCCTGCACATATGGATAAGACAGACCCTACAAACAGAGGAAGGATAAATGAAGGAATATCAATAAAAATAAGTGCCAATCAGAGTTATACTTCAGACGGATTTTCGATAGCTGTAGTTAAACAGATTATAGAAGGAACTGACATAAAAATACAGCCATTTGTAAATCAGTCAAATGAAAGAGGAGGAAGTACAATAGGTCCTATTTCTTCAACTCATCTGGATATAGATGCGGTAGACCTTGGAGTTCCTATGCTTGCCATGCATTCAGTAAGGGAACTTTGTGGAATATATGATGTTTTCTATTTGAAGGAACTGGCGAAAGAATTTTTTAATAAAAACTAAAAAGTAAAAAAATATTGTAGTAATAATAAAAATTCGCGAAAATAATATGGAAGTGGAGGGCAGGTTATGAAAGATTCAGATAAAAAACTTACACTTTCAAACGGTGTGGAAATTCCTATTTTAGGATTTGGAACATATAAGATAGAAGATGATGCGACAGCCTTAAATTCAGTCAGGGAAGCCATAAAAGCAGGGTATAGACATATAGACACTGCGTCCTTTTACAAAAATGAAGAAAATGTAGGAAATGGAATAAGGGAAGGACTGAAACATACAGGACTTAAAAGAAAAGATATATTTGTAACAACGAAGGTGTGGAATACGGAACAGGGGTATGAAAATACCCTCCATGCTTTTAATAATTCATTGCAAAGGCTTAATATGGACTATGTAGATCTGTACCTCATTCACTGGCCAGTTACAAAGGATTATGCAGATGAATGGCAGAACAGGATAAAGGAAACATGGAAGGCCATGGAAAAACTTTATAATGAAGGAAAAATAAGAGCCATCGGAGTAAGTAATTTTCTTGTGCATCATCTGGAAGAACTGATATCAGGCTGTGAAATAGAACCGATGGTAAATCAGATAGAATTTCATCCTGGTCATAATCAGAAGGAAACTGTTGAATTCTGTAAAAAACATGGAATAGTGGTAGAAGCGTGGAGTCCTCTGGGACGTGGTGTAATTCTTGAAAATGAGTTCTTATTAGAAATAGCAAAAAAATACAATAGGACAATAGCCCAGATATGCATAAGATGGATTATTCAGCAGGATATAGCGGCACTGCCAAAATCAGTGACACAGGAAAGAATAAAGAGTAATTTTGAAGTATTTGATTTTAAACTTTCCCAAGAAGATATGGATAAAATTACAAATATGGAGCCGACAGGGTATACAGGTTCAGATCCTAATCTGGGAAGATACTAAAAAAGTGAAAGAGGAATAGAATGAAAATATATTTTGAACTGTTCTGGATATTCTTTAAGATAGGGACTTTTACTCTTGGAGGAGGGTATGCGATGGTTCCTCTTATTCAGGATGAAATTGTTGAGAAAAAGAAATGGATTGAAAAAGAGGAATTTATAAATCTGCTTGCACTGGCTCAGTCTTCTCCCGGAGCACTTGCAATAAACATGGCAGTGTTTGTAGGTTTTAAGATTAAGAAATATTTAGGAATGATAGCCACAGTACTAGGAGCTGCATTACCTGCGTTTCTTATTATATGGCTACTGGCTGCACTGTTTCAGAATTTTCAGAACAATCCTTATGTCATAAAGGCATTCAAGGCAATCAGACCGATGGTTGTTGCACTTATTGGAGGAAGTGTCTATACAATAGGAAAACAGGCAAAGATAAATAAATTCACATTGATTATCGTTCTGGCAATAGCGATTCTCGTTTCACAGTTCAAGTTTCCACCTATATTGATTATTGTGGTAGGAGCAATAGCAGGAAATGTCTGGTTTATGAACAGAAAGGGGGCTAAATAATGGCAGAATTATGGGCTTTATTTACAGTATTTTTTAAAATAGGACTTTTCAGCTTTGGTGGAGGGTATGCAGTTCTTCCACTTATACAGAAGGAAGTTGTAGAATCACATAAATGGATAACTGTAACACAGTTTACGGATATAGTGGCTGTATCGCAGGTAACACCAGGGCCTATAGCTATAAATTCATCAACTTATGTAGGGTATCTTGTAACAGGAGATGCAATAGGAGCAACAGTAGCGACAATGGGTCTCGTATTACCTTCTGTTATAGTAATGACATTATTCAGTATATTTTTTCTAAAGTTTCAGAACAATAAATACATAAGCAATGCATTTGCAGGATTGAGGGTAGTTGTTGTAGGGCTTATTCTTTCAGCAACAGTACTACTTATGGATAAGAAAAATTTTATTGACTATAAAAGTTTCATAATATTTGCAGTTGCACTTGTATTGTTTTTAAAATGGAAGGTAAATGCCATATGGCTGACAGTCGGGGCTGCAATAGCAGGAATATTGATATATTAAGAAGTGTAAAAATATTGAAAATATTTTTCATATTTTTATATAAAATTTTAAAATAATATGATATAATCAAATAAGTTTGTATTTTACAAACTTATTTTTAGTTAAAAAATTAATATAGTTGGGAGTTGAAAGGAGAAAACATTGAAAAAAAATCTTGAAATCAAAAATGTAGGTAAGACCTTCGGAAAAGAAGAAATTCTAAAAAATATTAACATTGAAATAAAAAAAGGAGAATTTTTTTCATTGCTGGGACCGTCAGGTTGCGGTAAGACGACATTGCTGAGAATGATAGCTGGATTTATAAGGCCGGATAAAGGCTCTATTTCCATAAATGAAAAGGTTATAGATCATTTAAATCCTAATGAAAGAAATGTAAATACTGTTTTTCAGAATTATGCACTGTTTCCAAATATGACAGTATTTGAAAATGTAGCATTTCCTTTAAAAATAAAGAAAGTTGCAAAGGAAGAGATTGAAAAGGAAGTATTGAAATATCTTGAACTTGTAGGATTACAGGAACATAAGGATAAGATGCCTTCCAGTTTATCGGGAGGACAGAAACAGAGAGTTTCCATAGCGAGAGCATTAATCAGCAAGCCGGATGTATTACTGCTGGACGAACCTCTTTCAGCCCTTGATGCAAAGTTAAGACAGAAATTATTAATTGAACTGGATAATATACATGATGAAGTTGGAATAACATTCGTATTTGTAACTCATGATCAGGAGGAAGCACTAAGTGTTTCTGATAGAATAGCAGTTATGAATAAAGGGGAAGTCCTTCAGATAGGAACTCCAAATGAAATATATGAAATGCCTGCAAATGGATTTGTAGCAGATTTTATAGGAGAAACAAACTTCATTGAAGGAAAAGTTACAGAAGTATATGATAAATACGGATATGCCGAAAATGATGAAATTGGCAGATTTAAAATAGAGCTTGATAAACCTGTAAAAGTGGGAGATAATGTGAAGCTTACACTCAGACCGGAAAAAATAAAAGTGGATACGGAACCTAGATATACAGATAATGACAACTATAAGGTAATAAAAGGAACTGTAGATGAAGTTATTTATACTGGATTTCAAAGTAAATTGTTTATAAAAGTCGATGGAATGAACAAAATAATAAATGTTTATGATCAGCATAGAAACTTTTTGACTGAAGAAGAGCTTTTTGAATGGAAAGAAAAAGTTTATTTTTACTGGCATTATGAAGATGCTTATTTAGTGGAGGTGAACTGATATTGGCAAAGAAACGTATAAAGAGAATAAATGAAAAAGGACCTTTGAAATGGCTATATTATCTGCCGATCAGTTTATGGATGACACTATTTTTTGGAATACCAACATTT
>CAJPML010000020.1 GCA_905371725.1 Leptotrichia sp. oral taxon 215 | reverse complement strand
CTATACTATTATATATTATGGAGATTTTATAGCCGTAACAGGATAGGCTATAAGGATTACTTTTAAGATAGGAGGATGTATGGGGATTTTTGATTTTTTTAAATCTTCTGAAAAAAAAGAAAAGAAGAAAAACTATTCAGGTGGCGACGGCAGCCAGCAGCAAATTAGAAGAGAGATTTACGATATTGTAAACAATGAATCAGAAATTATGGAAAATGGCAGCTATGACAATTATTCGGATGATTTTAAAGAAATTTCCTACTATGACGAGTTTGGGAAAGAATTTAAGATGCCCAAGAAGGAATGGCTTGATAAAAAACTGTATCCAGCCATAAGAAAAAACTGGAGCAACATGGAAGGGCTGTATCCTATAATTCAGGATGCCTTTTCAAAGGAGCTGTACCCTGAAATAAAGGAGGCTGTGCTTAGATTTTATGCGGCTGATGAAAATTTTGAGAGAAAGCTGGTTATGCTTGGGACTTATCACATAAAGACAGGTTCTTGCGAAAGTGCAGTCGAACTGTATGAAAAAAACTTGAACATAGACAATACGACAGAAGGGCTTTGTATAGCCTATGCTGAGGCATTGGAGCTTTGCGGCCGTATTGAGGAGAGCGAGAAGAAATATTATGAGGCGCTTGAAATCAATCCGAATTCGGCGACAGCGTTTAAAAGATACTTTGACATAGTAAAGAAAAGAAGTGTCAAGGAATATGAAAATAAGCTGGAAAAACTTTCGGAAATAAAGGGAAACTGGCGAGCCAAGATGATGCAGGCAATAGTTTACTTCAAAAAAAGGGATAAGGAAACTGGAAACTATTTCCTGATAACAGCATTAAAGGAATCTGGCTATAATTCGGAGGTAATGTACATCACATCAAGCATTTACATGCTAAACGAACTTTACGATGAGTTCAAGCAATATGTTCTGGCATACTACAATCCTGAAAAGCATAACGTTTACACAGCGCTGAATGTATTGAAGTACTACAAGGTAAAGGGAATGTACAAGGAAGGGCTGGAGCTTTGCAAATTTACTTCTAAATTCCCATGGATAGAGCATTATAAGAAATTTATGCATTATGAGGACTATTTTTGGAAACTGAAAGTAAAAAAGGAAAATGGCGATGCAAAAGAGAACACAGCAAATCGCTTTTTTTCTACAAACAAGCCTATATGGTATTATGAGTTTAATCATCCGGAATTTATGCTGAATCAGAGCAGACGTGTAAAGCCTAATATTCTTATTCTCACATTGACATCAATTGGGGAAAAGTCGGAAGTGGCTGAAAATCTGGCAGTTTCATTGCCGTTATATCTGAATGAGAATCTTCATTACAAGACAAACTTGAACTATCAGCTTGCAATAGCTTATAACAATGAAAGCCTGTTCATTTCGAGAAAGCGTTACAGTACCGATTATATGAAGCTGATAAGACAGCAGAACAACAACTTGAATTTCGTCTTGGCAGGAAATATACTAAAAATGCCAAATGTTGAGAAATATGAAATTGAAATATATCTGTATGATACGTTTAATGAGCAGAAATCAAGCCTAATTAACAAGATTTACGATGAAAATACGATTTATAGTGTTCAGAATGATCTGCTTAAAGCAGTGAGCGGATTCTTTGGAAGGGATTTTTCAATAAAATACGAAAAAAATATGGATAATCTTATACTGTTTTCTCCAAAAATGAAATTCCTCATACAGAGCAAGACTCACAGGGAACACCAGTCATGGCGATACAAGAAGCTTCTTTCAGATCAGATTGACGTAGTTCTTGAGGACAGGAATAATGACTTGAAGAAAATCAATCTTCTTGCATTGCTGTGTGAAATAAAACAGACAAACAGTCAGCTTTTGAAGTTCCAGAAACCGCTCATTTACAGCATGAACATTCATGGAATCTTTGAAACCCAGACGTTAAAGATATTAGCTCCTATCATATTCAGAATATACGATGATGATGTAAACTTTCAGGCACATATAGAGGCATTGAATATAACAGATTCAAATTATCTTGGATGGATAAATAAATTTATGGGGGAATAGACTATGCTGTTTTATTATAAGAAAATATTTGGAGCAGTAATATCCTTTTTTTACATTCTTGTAAACTTCAATTTTTATAATTCAATTTTTCATGAATATGTAAATGACAGGATTTTTCACATAACGCTTTGGCTTGGAATAGTTGAGACGCTTTTCTGGATTATGCTCCTTTACTCAGTTTTCTATCTTGAAGACAGAAGCGGCGGTGCAAATGCCAAAAGTCAGCAAGAGGCTGAAAAGGAAGCGGCAAGGGATGTAAGGGATCTTTTGATATGTTTTGCCATATTCCTTCTGAGCTTGGCATGTGTAAATATTTCGCGTGTAATCTTGCAAAGTTCACCGTATATGAATGATACTGTTTCAAGTGTAAGTTCGTATGTGCTGTTTGTAGGTGGAACTAGAGTTCTGTTCATATTTGCCTCAATAGTATTTATTATTATTGCGATAAGCCGGAGAAGTATCCTGCTAATTATTATAGCGGCGCTGAATCTAGGAAATTCAGCAATGATATGGCTGGACTTTGATGCTAATATTACTGCGATTCTGCGAATTGTTATTGCTGTATTGGCAATTATTCATTATATATTTTTAAAAAATACTGTAAAATATACTTTTAGGGAAAATAATAATACGGAAATTGAGATGAAATCCAATAAAGAATTAAAATTAAATAAACAGGAGGATGAGAAATAAAATGAGAAAAAATAGGACAAAACTACTGTTTCTAGCATTGGCTCTGTCTGCTGGAAATGTATTGAATGCAAATAATCAGGATGTTTCAAAAGACGTGAAGAAACCACCGGTAGAAATACGTATTGAAAATGGAAGAGGAAAAGTTATAGAAAGGCCTGAAAACAATAATAACGGAAATTCTGTCTCGGGCAGAGGAGGAATGCAGACAATAAGAAATTCGGCAGGATCAATAACTGTAGATTCGTCATATTCCTCAAAAGGGCAGAATTATAGACAGAGATTTATAATTCTTCACTATACAGCGATGGACAGGGACGGATCTTTAAGAGCATTGACAAACAATGAAGTAAGTGCTCATTACCTAATATCAAACCAGAAAAATGATCCAGTATTTTATTTAGTTGATGAAAACAGAAGGGCATGGCACGCGGGGGCAAGTGAATGGAAAACTAGCAAGAATTTGAATGACAGCTCAATCGGAATTGAAATTGTAAACAGCGGTAACGTAAGCGGAAGTTTTGAGCCGTTCAGAGATTTTCAAATTAAAGACGTGGCTGTCCTTGTAAAATATTTGGCAGATAAATATGAAATTCCTGCAACGAATATTTTGGGGCATTCAGACATCGCCCCTCAAAGAAAGCCTGATCCGGGTCCATTATTTCCGTGGGAAGAGCTTTACAGAAAATATAACATAGGAATGTGGTATGACAATGATAGAAAATCTGCATTTGAGAATGAATATTCACTTTCATGGGCATCCTTGCCAGCCGCAACCGTACAAGCTGAATTAAGCAAGTTCGGATATTCCATAAGTACAACTGGAAGATGGGATGAGCAGACAAAGAATGTAATAAAAGTATTTCAGTATCATTTCAGACCGTCTAAATACGATGGAAAGCTTGATTTAGAAACTTATGCCATCCTAAAGGCGTTAAATGAAAAATACAACAAGCAGTAGCTTGGCAATAAATTGGATATAGATAAATAAGGAAGGAATTACAGAATGAAAAAATTTTCAAAAAGAGTTTTAAACATGCACTATTCACCAATTAGAAAACTAGTGCCATATATTGACGAAGCAAACAGATCTGGTGTGAAAGTATACCAGCTGCATATAGGACAGCCAGATGTAGAAACGCCAGATACATTCTTTGAAGGATTAAATAACTATAAGGAAAAAATCGTTAAATATACAAATTCGGCAGGGATCATTGAATTGAGGGAATCATTTTCAAAATCTTATGCAAAAGTTGGAATTGATATTTTGCCTGAGGATATATTGATTACTCAAGGTGGAAGCGAGGCTATTCAAATTACATTGCAAACTATTTGTAATCCAGGAGATGAAGTTTTAGTCCCTGAACCATATTACACAAATTATGACAGTTTTTTGAGAATTGCTGACGCAAAGTTAGTTCCAATTGAAACTTCTATTGAAAATCATTATCACTTGCCAGAAAGAGAAGAAATTGAAAAATTAATCACTCCAAAAACAAAGGCAATAATGTTTTCAAATCCAAGCAATCCTACTGGAATTGTTTTCAAAACAGAAGAGATGGAATTAATTAGGGATATTGCGATAAAACATGATTTATATATTATTACTGATGAAGTTTACAGACAGTTTATTTACGATGAAGAAATTGAGAAAAGTTATCAGTCGTTTATGTCAATAAAAGAAATTGAAGATAGAGTGATTTTAGTTGACAGTATTTCAAAACACTATAGTGCATGTGGGGCAAGAATAGGAGTTATTGCTTCTAAAAATAAAGACTTTTTAGCACAAGCACTGAAATTCTGTCAAGCAAGACTATCAGTATCGACAATTGAGCAATATGCAAGTACAAACTTAATTAATACGTTAGATACTTATATTGACAATACAAAATTAGAATATAAAGTAAGACGTGATATGATTTATAATAATATCATAAAAATACCAGGAGTTGTAACATATAAGCCAAGCAGTGCATTATACTTAATCGCAGAACTTCCAGTAGATGATATTGAAAAATTTGCAATCTGGCTATTAACTGAATTTAGATATGAAAACCAAACATTATCGTTTGCACCAGGGCCTGGATTTTATACAACGCCAGGAAAAGGTACAAAGGAAGCTAGATTTTCGTTTTGTACACATAACTTGATTGAAATTGAAAATGGAATGAAAGTCTTGAAAAAGGCACTGGAAGAGTATAATAATTTTTAAAATTTTAGTAGACTTGTTTAATAATTCAAAACGCTTGATTATGTAGACAAGTCTAATTTTATAATATTGTAGAGAAAGTAAAATTATGATTATTTAATACTATTTCCCATTTAAATAGTAAAAATCATGAAATCCATAGAATTAAAGCATTTTTTTGATAAGGCTATTAAATTAATTATTATAGAGTTTTATTACTATTTTTTAAATGGGGTTTAGTATAAATATATAAAAAAATTTGGGAGAGAAAATAATTTAATGAAAAATATTGGAAATATTGAACAATTGGAAAGTACAAAAAATACGGAAAGTTATATTGAAAGGGATATAAAAAATGCAAAGGAAATTCTGGAAAGAATGAATCCTAATCAGAAAATCAATTATCATACAATTTTGACAAAACTGATTTCAGATTGGGGAAATAAGGATATTCGTCCTAAAATATTGATTCATAGCTGCTGTGCGCCTTGCAGTACTTATACGCTGGAATTTTTAACGCAATATGCAGACGTGACAGTTCTGTTTGCAAATAATAACATCCATCCAAAAGCAGAATATATGAAAAGAGCCTTAGTACAGGAGGAATTTATTAAGAAGTTCAACGAGCGTACTGGAAATAATGTTGGATTTATCGAAGATGAATATAAGCCGATGGATTTTTATAAGGCTGTGAAAGGACTGGAAAATGAAAAGGAGGGTGGAGCAAGATGTACTGCCTGTTTTCAGATGAGGCTTGACATTGTGGCAAAAAAGGCTCAGGAATTGGGATTTGACTACTTCGGAAGTGCCTTGACGTTAAGTCCACATAAGAACAGCCAGCTTATAAATACATTGGGACTGGAAATTCAGGAAATTTTTGATGTAAAATACCTGCCATCTGACTTTAAGAAAAATAACGGATACAAACGTTCAGTCGATATGTGTGCAGAATATGATGTGTATAGGCAATGTTACTGTGGCTGCGTATTTGCCGCGATGGATCAGGGGATTGATTTGAACGAGTATAAATAGAAGATGGAAAGATTAGAAAAATTTATTTATTAAGAAACCGTGAGAAAATTAAAAATTTGCCTTGAAAAATAAAAGGAAATATAGTATAATTTGATTAAGGAAATAATTGACAAAATTAGGTATTAAAAAATAGACCTTAAAGGAGCGAGAGGCCTAAATCTTCCTAAATGTAAGTTAGGTATTAAAAAATAGGCACGAATAGGAGCGAGAAGTCTAAATCTCCCTAAATGTAAATTTTAGGTATTAAAAAATAGGCACGAATAGGAGCGAGAAGTCTAAATCTCCCTAATTTTGTTTATTTTAGTTATAAAGTATTTTTAAAAGACGGTATAAATACAAAATATCGTCTTTTATTATTATAAAAGGAGGTTAATTATGAGAAAGAAAAAAGGAGAGGAGCTATATTTTGTAACTTTAACTTCTAGTTATTTAGCATACTTGAGTAGTTATGAAAGTAAAGTGTCAAAAAAAACAGACAGACCTTTTATTGGAGTTATATTAAAAGTTGAAAATAGAGAATATTTTGCTCCGTTATCTTCTCCTAAAGAGAAACACAAAAAAATGAGAGAAACTATGGATATTATAAAAATAAAAAATGGAAAGTTGGGAGTAATAAACCTTAATAATATGATACCAGTTTTAAATCATTATAAATCAATGGTTAAAGTCAATTTGAGCATGTTGAAAAAAAGTGATAATATTAATGATAAAAAATATTATTTACTTTTAGACAAACAACTAAAATTTTGTAATGAAATCCATCAAGAAATTTTTGAAAAAGCTCAAATATTATATGATACATTTTCAAAAGACTTTTTAGAGTTAACAAAAATTGAAAGAAAAATGTATGGAAGAGTAAATAACTTTAAAGTGCTGGAGCATGCTTCAAAAGAATTTGAGAAGGAATACATAACAGAATCACTTTAAAATCAAATTTAGAAAACAATTAATTTAATAGGCTGATATTAAATAAATTTTGAATAAATAAAAAATGTTTAATTGGAAACAAAATAATGGGAACGAGGATTTGGAAAATGAGAATTTTGATAGTAGAAGACGAGAGAATGATAAATGATATTATAGCTAGAACGCTAAGAAAAGAGAATTATAGCGTTGACAGCTGTTTTGATGGGCAAGAGGCGTTAGATTATATTTTTTCTGCAGAATATGATGTGCTGATACTGGATATAATGCTGCCTAAATTGGATGGGTTTGAAGTGTTGAAAAGGATAAGGAATAAGGGGATACAGACACCAGTATTGTTCCTTACTGCGAGAGAAAGTGTTCAGGACAGGGTAAAAGGGCTGGATTATGGAGCTGATGATTATTTGGTGAAACCATTTGATTTTGAGGAGCTTCTCGCACGTATCCGTGTAATACTTAGAAAAAATAGCATAAAGTCTGATTCAGTAGGAAATATTTTTAAATTAGCAAATCTTACAGTTGACTGTAATACACACACTGTATATAGGGATGAAAAGAAGATAAAATTATCTCCAAAAGAATTTTCAGTGCTGGAATATATGATAAGAAACAAAAAAAGAGTTATTTCCAAAGAAAAAATTGAGCAGCATATTTATGATTTTGACTCTGAAATAAACAGTAATGTAATAGAAGTGCATATAAGACTTTTAAGAAAAAAAATTGATACAGATTTTACGCCTAAATTAATTCATACTATAAGAGGTGTAGGATATGTCTTGAAGGAAGAAGATGAATAATAAGATTAATTATAATAAAAAAAGAATTTCAATAAAAACAAAAATTACGTTATGGTATACAAGCATGATAGTTATAATTGTATTGTGTTTTTTGGGAGCTATGTTCTATATTAGTTCTATTGCTGTGAAAAATTCTGTTTATAAAAGGCTTAAAACAACAGTAGAAAAAATTAATAAGAGCATTGAACTTGAAAATGGGGAGTTAATAATTGACAATAATCTTAGTGTAATAACCGATGATATTTTTATTTCAATTTATGATAAAAATCTTAACTTTATATACGGAAATACAGATATTGATTTAGAAGTTTCTCAAAATTCTGATGAAAGCAATAAAGTAAAAATAGTAAAACAAAAAAATTCAAATTCAAAATGGTATGTTTATGATATAAGGAAAAATTTTATCGGACACGGAGAAATATTAATTAGAGGAATTACACCTTTTTCAAGCCTTGAAAAAAATATAGAACTAATTATTTTAATATTTATTATTATATTTCCATTCTTAATAATTGTTTCTATTTTAAGCGGAAAATTTATAACAAAAAAATCTTTTAGTCCAATTGAGCAAATAGTTAAAACGGTTAACAAAATTTCGAGAGGGGATGACCTTTCTCAAAGAATTAATTTACAAAGTGGAGAGAGGGAAATCTATGATTTGGCTGAAACTTTTGATCAGATGTTTAATCGTCTTCAGGAAGCGTTTGACAGAGAAGCTCAGTTTACATCGGATGTGGCTCATGAATTAAGGACTCCACTTTCAGCAATTCGTATGCAAAGTGAATATAGTTTGAAATATTTGAACTTAAATGAAGAATCAAAAGATATATTAAAAAATATTTTAGAAAAATCCAAAAAGATGTCAACGTTGATTTCCCAACTGCTTATGCTCGCCAGAATGGATAAAAAGAATCAAAAACTTAATATCAAAAATGAGAATTTGAATGAAATTATTCAGTTAGTCATCGAAGTCGAAAGTAATTATGCTAAAGAGAAAAATATTAAAATTATTTATGATGAAAAAAATGATATTTTTGCAGATGTTGACAGGGATATGCTTACACGGGTTTTTATAAATCTTATTTCAAATGCGATTACTTATGGAAATGAAAATGGAATGATAGTAATAACTTTAGATAAAATAGAAAATTCAGATAAAATACAATGTAAAATTATTGATGATGGAATAGGAATTTCAAGTGAACATATTAATAAAATATGGAATCGGTTTTATCAGGTTGATTCTTCCCGTTCCAGCGATAATTCAGGGCTTGGGCTTGCTATTGTAAAATGGATAATAGAAGAGCATAAAGGGACAATTACCGTAGAAAGTGAATTAGGGAAAGGGACAATTTTTACTTTTTATTTGCCTGAAAAAATTTTGTAATATAGAATTAAAGAAATTGTTTTGATTAATATTAATATAGAGTTATTTATAGAAAGGAAAAAATGAAAACATTAAAAAAAAGAGTAAAGCCGTTTCTAAGT
>CAJPML010000019.1 GCA_905371725.1 Leptotrichia sp. oral taxon 215 | reverse complement strand
GGAAAAACGGAGGTTAAAAATGACTGCGAAAAAACAGACTTATGAGGAAAATATTTCTGAAATTGATAAAATTCTGGAAAAATTTGAGAATGAAGAATTGTCTCTTGATGATTCGATTGCCGAATATGAAAAAGCAATCAAGCTTATAAAGGATTCAGAAAAATTATTAGAAGTAGGAGAAGGAAAAGTATTAAAAGTTCTTGAAAAGAATGGAAAACTTGAAACTGAAGAGGTAGAATAATGTTAAAGGCATATTTAGCTGCGAAAAAAGAACTTGTTGAAAAAAATCTTCAGAAAATATTGGATAGATACCAAAAGCCGGAACTATATTCGGAAGCAATGAAATATGCAGTCATGAACGGTGGAAAAAGATTACGTCCTATATTGATGTACATGATGTGTGATCTATTTGGAAGAAATTATGAAAATATAGAAGATGTTGCGTGTGCACTGGAATTTATTCACTGTTATTCCCTTGTTCATGATGATCTTCCTGCTATGGACAATGATATGTATAGAAGGGGAAAGCTTACAACTCATGTAAAATATGGTGAAGCTGAAGGAATTCTGGTGGGGGATGTACTGCTTACAGAAGCTTTTAACATAGTTGCCACTTCTCCTGCTATATCTGATTCAAATAAAGTGAAGATTATAACAAAGTTGTCAGAATATTCAGGCTTTTATGGTATGGCAGGTGGTCAGTTTGCAGATATGAAATCTGAGCATGTAAAGGTTTCATTTGAAACGTTGAAATATATCCATGCCCATAAGACAGGAAAACTAATAACAGCTGCTATTGAACTTCCTTTAATAGCACTTGACATAGAAGAAGATAAAAAGGAAAAATTAATACAGTATTCAAAACTTATAGGAATTGCATTTCAAATAAAGGATGATATTTTAGATATCGAAGGAAATTTCTCCGAAACAGGAAAAGAATCAAATGATGAAAAAAATGAAAAAACAACTTATCCGAGTCTGTTTGGACTGGAAAAATCTAAAGAAATATTAAAGGATTATATTATTCAGGCAAAAGAAATAATAATTGAAAATTTTGATAGTAACAGTTTGTTGCTGGACTTAACAGATTATTTTGGAAATCGTGGTGGTTGATATGTTTAAAGAAAATGAAAATTATTTTTATATTGAAGAATTTGAAAATTATGGAATAAAAGCTGTCTACAGTAAAAAAAATGCTGGAAACATGTCAGACTACTGTGGAATGGAAGGTCAGGAAGAGGGAACACAGGAAAAGAACAGAAATAAACTGTTAGAAGAGCTAAATCTTAGGGCGAGAATACCTGTAATGTCTTTTCAGACACATACAAATAATGTTCAGATTATAGATGAAAACACAGAAGAGTATATTTACAGGGAAATAGACGGTTTTGTAACAAATAGGAAAGATGTTGCACTATTTACATTTTATGCCGACTGTCTGCCAATATTTGTATATGATAAAGAAAACAAAGCAATTGGTGTATGGCATTCTGGATGGCCAGGAAGTTTTAAGGAAATAATGAAAAATGGCCTTGAAGTAATGAAAGAAGCCTTTGGAACAAAACCTGAAAATATTCTGATGGGTTTAGGAATAGGAATACAGCAGGAAAATTATGAAGTAGGTAATGATTTTTATGAAAATTTTGCTGAAAAATTTGGAAAAGAAAGTGAACTGGTAAAACAATCTTTTAAAATTAATGAAAAAACAGGAAAATATCATTTTGATAATATAACTTTTAACAGAATAATGGCATTAAAATTAGGAATAAAGGAAGAAAATCTGGTAATTTCACAGGAAAATACGTGGAATGAAAAGTTTTATTCCCACAGAAGGGAAGGGAAAAAATCAGGAAGAGCAACAGCTATGATCAGCTTCACTGATTTTTAAAGGCAACAGCAGAAAATGAGGCAAGTTATGAAAAAAATAATATTTTTCTTAGGTTTGGTAGTATGTGGAATTAATTTTTCAGAAACATGTAAATGGATTTCTGACAAGCCTACTTACTATGAAAAGAAAATGATAGAATTGATAGAAAGTAAAAAAATGGGAAATAAAATTTACTGTGATTTGGAAAACGACAAGATGATTTATCAAATGTTAAATAAGGATGGGTATTCTGAAAATCTTGAAATTGGATTGATTTATAATGAAAAAGAAAAAAAGCAGGTAACATATGAAGTACTATTTGAGTATATTGATAAATTTGAAGAGGATGTAAAAAAAATTTTACCTCTTAACTTAAGTGACAGGGATTATGATTTCGCTCCTAAAAACTATAATTATAGAATGTACATATATTTTCCTGATTCAAAGAATAGATACATGATTGTAAAGGATGTTCTTGATTTACGAGAATTGGAATTCTATTCTTTTTATAATAATAACTTTTTTTTAAAAGAAGATAGCTATGAAAATGATATAAGAAAATGGTTTGAAGAAAATGATATATATACTACAGAGGATATAATATATTAGGATTAATTTATTTAAATATATTTAGTAACGATAAAATTTAATATATAGAAGGAAGTGATCAGAAATGAAAAAATGGTTATGGAGCGTATTTTTACTTTTAACATTTGTAATATTTGGAAAGGAAGTAAAAATAGTATTTCTGGAAACATCAGATATACATGGAAGACTTTTTTCCTACGATTATGCAATAGATGAACAAAAAGACAATAACGGATTAACAAGAGTTGCAACTATTCTTAAGCAGCAGAGAAAGGAAAATAAAAATGTAATTGCAATAGACAACGGAGATTTACTGCAAGATAACAGTGCTGAGTTATTTAATGATGAACCTGTTCATCCATTAATGAGAGCGTTGAATGATTTAAAATATGATGTTTTCGTATTAGGAAATCATGAGTTTAATTTTGAAAAAGCTTTTCTTGAAAGAAATATAAAAGCTTTTAAAGGAGCAGTACTTGCATCAAATGTAATTAAGAAAAGTGACAATAAACCTTTTGTGAAACCTTATGTAATTAAGAAGGTAGATGGAGTAAGAGTTGCAATTGTCGGATATCTGGTGCCTCATATACCTATATGGGAAGCCTCAACTCCTGAACATTTTGAAGGACTTGAGTTTTTAGGGCCTGAAGAGGCATTAAAAGCTACTTTGAAAGAACTGGAAGGGAAATATGATATTCTTATAGGGTCTTTTCACTTAGGAAGGGAAGATGAAAGAGGTGGACTTGGAATACCAGAATTAGCAAAAAAATTTCCTCAGTTTGACATAATTTTTGCTGGGCATGAGCATGCTGTTTACAATACAGAAGTAGATGGTGTTAAAACAATAGAACCTGGAGCTTATGGGGTTTATGTGGCAAAAGGTGTTGTAACTTATGATACAAAAACAAAGAAAAAAACTGTGACAACTGAAAATATCTCTACTAAAGATGTCCCAGAAGATAAAGAAATAACTGAAAAATATGCATATGTAGATAAAAAATCTAAAGAATACGCTAATGAGGTTGTAGGAGAAGTTACAAAAACTTTTATTGAAAGACCTGATTTCATAACAGGTGATTCAAAAATAACTTCAATGCCAACAGCTACATTAAAAGAAACACCTGTAATACAGCTTATAAATGCAGTACAGAAGCATTATGCAAAAGCAGATGTTTCAGCAGCGGCACTATTTAATTTTGATTCAAATTTAGTAAAAGGGCCTTTCAAAAGAAAAGATGTAGCATTTATTTATAAATATACAAACACGTTGATAGGTGTAAATATTACAGGAGAAAATCTTCTTAAATATATGGAATGGTCTTACAGTTTTTATAATCAACTGCAACCAGGAGATTTGACAATAAGCTTTAATGAAAATATAAGAGGATATAATTTTGATATGTTTGCAGGAGTTAATTATAAAGTAGATCCTACAAAACCTGCAGGACAGAGAATTGTAAATCCTACAATAAAAGGAAAACCTATTGATCCTAAGGCAACATATAAATTAGCTATAAATAATTATAGATTTGGTACACTGTCTAATTTAAAACTGGTAACTGATGCAGACAAATATTACGATTCTTATGATGAATTGCAAGATGGTGGAAGAATGAGAGATCTTATTATAAAGTACATTACTGAAGAAAAAGGTGGAAAAGTAACTCCTCAGCTTGATAATAACTGGGAAATAGTAAAATATAACTTCAATAATCCTTTATTACCAAAGCTTGCAGAAAAATTAAAAGATGGAAGTATTAAAATACCAGTATCTTCAGATGGAAGAACTTTAAATGTAAAATCAATAAAAGAAAGCGAAGTTAAGTAGAGAATAAAAAAGGCTGTCTCAAAATACTAAAATATAGTTTTTTACATTAATTTTTTTGAGACAGTCTTTTTTTAAAATTTTATCCACCCAGATAGGCTTTCTTAATTTCAGGATTTGAAAGTAATTCTTTTCCTGTTCCTTCAAGGATTAATTTTCCTGTTTCAAGGACATATCCTCTGTCTGCTATAGATAGAGCCATATTCGCATTCTGTTCAACTAGAAGAACAGTTACATTCTCTTCTTTATTAATTCTTTCAATAATATTGAAAATTTCCTGTACCAGTAATGGAGCAAGTCCCATTGAAGGCTCATCAAGCAGAAGCAGTGAAGGGCTTGACATTAAAGCTCTTGCCATTGCGAGCATTTGTTGTTCTCCACCGCTCATTGTTCCAGCAAGCTGTTTTTTACGTTCAGCAAGTCTTGGAAACAGTGTGAACATGTGATTAATGTCTTCTTTTATCTGTTCAGTATCATTCCTTGTGTATGCACCCATTTCCAGATTTTCCAGAACAGTCAGTTCAGTAAATATTCTACGTCCTTCAGGAACGTGAGCCATTCCAAGGCTGACAAGCTTGTGTGCTTCAATATTAGTTACATTTTCTCCATTTAGAGAAATCTCTCCTGATTTTATAGGTACGAGACCGGAAATAGCATGTAATGTAGATGTTTTTCCGGCACCATTTGCACCGATAAGGGAAACTATTTCCCCTTTTTTTATATTAAATGAAATGTTCTTTATAGCATGAATCCCACCATAGTAAACATTTAAATCATTTACATCTAGAATATCCACAAATTTCTCCTTTTTTTATTTAATTTTTTATTCTCCAAGATAAGCGGCTATGACTTCCTTGTTATTCTGAATTTCATCAGGTAGTCCTGATGCGATAACCTTCCCAAAATTCAATACATACAGCCTTTCACATATTCCCATAACTAGATCCATGTCATGTTCAATAAGTAAAATTGATATTTCAAATTTATTTCTTATAAAACTGATTGTCTTCATAAGCTCTCTTGTTTCGTTTGGATTCATTCCGGCTGCAGGCTCATCAAGCAGAAGCAACTTTGGATTTGTAGCCAGAGCCCTTGCAATCTCAAGTTTTCTTTGCTGACCATAAGAAAGATTTCCTGATATGACATTAGCCATTTCAGCCATATCAAAAATATCTAGTAAATCTAGAGCCTTATCTGTAATTTCCTTTTCTTCCTTCCAGAATCTCGGAAGTCTGAAAATTGCTTCAAAAGTATTGTACTTCATACTATTATTTAGTGCCATCTTGACATTGTCAAGTACAGATAAATTTTTAAACAGCCTTATATTCTGAAATGTTCTGGCAACTCCTAAAGCCACTATTTGAGGAGTATTTTTTTTATTTATACTAATTTCATTTATGGAAATATCTCCGTCTGTGGGTTTATAGACACCTGTCAATAAATTAAATATTGTTGTTTTCCCAGCTCCATTTGGCCCAATCAGTCCAACAAGTTCACCATCTTTAATTTCAATATTTACATCATCAACGGCTCGAAGTCCACCAAAAGATATTCCTAAATTTGTCGTTTTTAATAATGACATATCAATCTCCTATTTTTCTTCATTTATATTTTACTTTAGCTTTTTTTACTTTCAGCTCTGTTATTTCTGTAGTTACGTATCCGGTTAAGCCGACGCTTTGTTCCTGCAAAAGTAAATTCTTTTGTACCAAAAATTCCTGTAGGTCTGAAAATCATTAAAGCAATTAGAATAATTGCATAAATCAAATATCTGAATTGGGAAACATCCCTCAAAACTTCATTTAATGAAGTCAGCAGTATAGCTGAAATTATTGCTCCTGTAATACTTCCAAGACCTCCAAGTACAACCATTACTAAAATTTCTATTGAGAACAGGAATCCAAATTTATCAGGTTTTAAAATACCGATATTATGTGCAAATAATGAACCACCAACTCCAGCAAAAAATGCTGAAAATGCAAATCCGTAAAGTTTTATTCTATTTAATCTCATTCCTATATTTTCTGCCGCAATTTCATTTTCCCTAATTGAAAGTATTTCTTTTCCCTTTCTTGAAGTCATTGCCATTGCAATTATGATGATTGAAATAACTACTATGAAATAGGAATTTGAAAAATCTATAATTCTTGGAATGTTATTTAGTCCTGTAGCACCGCCTAAGAAATCAAGATTTTGAATAATATATTTTACAATTTCTCCAAATGCCAGAGTGATAATAGCAAGATAATCTCCTCTTAATCTGAGTGTACTTGCACCAACAAAAAATCCGAATAAAGCTGCAACAACTCCACCAAATAGGGAGACAAGAACTAACTGTAATACCGGCGGAAGCTTATAATTTAATAATATTTTTGAAATATAAGCTGCTGAATATCCTCCAATTGCAATAAATCCAGCCTGTCCAAGATTAAGCTGTCCCATAAGACCTACTGTTATATTTAAACTTACTGCAAATAATATGTAAATCAATATGTTTACATAAATTCCACTTGTATAACTGAAAAGATCAGTTGGATCAAATGTCAGGCTTAAAACAATATATAAAGCAATTATTGAAACAAAAGTAAGTACGTAGTTTTTAACTTTTAATTTATTAAAATAATTAAGTTTTTGCCATTTATATTCATTATTTTCCGTATTGTTTATTTTCATAGACTCATTATTACTATTAACATTATTTTCCATTTTTCCTCCTTTCCCTCCTTATACTTTTTCTTTAGTATTTTTTCCAAATAATCCATTTGGTCTGAAAATTAATATTAAAATTAGTACACCAAAAACAATAGGATTTGCCCATGTTGTAAGTGATGATCCTTTAACATATGCTTCAAGCAGACCTAAAACATATCCACCAAACATTGCTCCAGGTATACTTCCTATTCCTCCAAATACAGCAGCTATAAATGCTTTCAGCCCTGGAAGCATTCCCATATAAGGCTCAATTTGAGGATAAACGATAGCATATAAAGCTCCACCTAAGGCACCAAGTCCTGAACCTATTGCAAAAGTTATAGCAATTGTTCTATTTACATTTATACCCATTAGTTGTGCAGCACCTGTATCCTGAGAAACAGCTCTAGTAGCCTTTCCAAGTTTTGTTTTTTTAATAAATAAGTTTAACGCTATCATACATACTAAAGTAACTACAATTACAAATAATGTAAGCATACTGATATGTAAAAATCCTAAACTGATTTTATTATTATTTGATAGAAAAGCAGGTATATATTTCTGGTCAATAACTCTCGGATTTGCTCCAAATATTATAAGTGCCAGACTTTCCAAAAGAAAACTCATTCCAATAGCAGTTATTAGTGCTGAAATTTTAGGTGCTTTTCTTATAGGTCTGTAGGCCAGAAAATCAATTACTACTCCTAAAAATGCACATAAAATCATTGATAAAATAATGGCAACTATTAGAGGCATTCCATGTGACACGGCTATAAGTGTGGCATAAGCTCCAACCATTAGTATATCACCATGTGCAAAATTTATAAGTTTAACAATACCATAAACCATTGTATATCCTAATGCTATCAGTGCGTAGATACTTCCGGTCTGCAGTCCGTTAATTGTCTGTTCTATAAAACTCTTTAACATATTTAAAACTCCTCATATTATTCTATATTATACATGATTAATTTCTAATCTATTTTTAAAATATAAAAAAGTTCAAAAGCTGTTAGAAGAAAATTTCCTCTAACAGCTGTAATTTGAAATAATTTATTTTCTAGAATTTTTCTTTCAATGTAAGTTTTCCATCTTTTACTTCAATGAAAGTAACTTTCTTTTCAGGATTTCTATTTTCATCAAATTTCAATGAACCTGTAACAAGATTTTCACCACTGAAGTTTTTAATAGCGTCTCTTATAGCTTCTTTTGAAGATAAGTCAGAAACACTTTTCAGAGCTGTTTCTAAAATAGTTCCTGTATCATATCCTAAAGCTGCGAAAATTATAGGGTCTATTTTGAATTCATTTTTATATGAAGCTATGAATTTTTGAACAATTTCAGAAGAATCATCTGGAGCAAACTGGCTGGCAAAAAGGGCACCGTTTGCAACTTGTCCGAAGTCCTGCTGGATTCCGTCCCATCCATCTCCTCCTAAGAATTGAGCATTTATCCCTAATTCTTTAGCCTGTGTTAAAATTAATCCGATAGTATTGTAATAATCAGGTATGAAAATTACTTCAGGATTAGAACCTTTTATTTTAGTAAGAAGAGCTCTAAAATCTTTATCATCAGCAGTATACTGTTCTTCCTTAACTTGGATTCCTTCTTTAGCAGCCTGTTCCTTGAAGGCATTTGCCAATCCAACAGAATAGTCACTACCTGTATTAGTTAAAATTGTAACATTTTTAAAGTTTTTAGCTTTTGCATATTTTGCAGCAACTACTCCTTGGTAAGGATCTGTAAATGTTGTTCTAAATACAAAATCCTTATCCTTTGTAACATCAAATGCAGTACTAGTTGAAGTAATCATAGGTATTTTAGCCTGTTGAGCTAATGGTGCAATTGCAAGAGATGGTCCTGATGTAACTTCTCCTACGAAAATATCAATTTTATCCTGAGATACCATCTTTTTGAAAGCATTAATCGCTTCCTGTACATCCCCTTTACTGTCTGCTTCTACAACTTCAATTTTTTTACCGTTAATTCCTCCAGCATCGTTTATTTCCTTAACTTTAAGTTTAAATCCGTTGATAGAACTTATTCCATATTGAGCAAGGCTTCCAGTTAATGGTCCAATAACCCCAACCTTTATAACATCTTTCTCCTTAGCACTTTTACCTCCACCGCAACTTACAACAAATAAAGCTAACATTGCGATGCATAATAGAATTTTTTTCATCTTTTCATCCTTTCTTTTATTAAATAAATATTTTATAATGATATTTTATAATTCTGAGT
>CAJPML010000018.1 GCA_905371725.1 Leptotrichia sp. oral taxon 215 | reverse complement strand
ACACCTATTCTGTTCAGTGATGATGCAAATTCACTCGGATGAGTTGTTATTACAAACAGCAGAGCGACAGGAATTACAGAAAAATATTTTATAAATATATTAAATTCATAAAACAGCTGTTCCTGCGTTACTACATAATTTCCAAAAATTTTGAAAACATCATGCTGTGTTCCGTATATTTTTGTCCCTTCTAGGGGAGAGAATAAAAATATCATTAGCAGATTCAGTATAAGAAAAATGGAAATCAGATAAAACACTATTTTTATTTCCTTAAATCTGATTTTTGAAACTTTAAACAGTATAAATCCTAAAACTGTTAAAAAAATTAAGAATCTGGTATCATAAGTCAGCATAATTGCTGTTGTCCAGAATAAAAAGCATATCAGCTTTGCCGCTCCGTTCAATTTGTGGATTACTGAATCTTTTTCTATGTACTCCAGTAAAAACGTACTTGCCATCTAATCACCTGCCTTCTGATGGAGTTTTTCATAGTTAACAAAAGTTCTTATAAGTTCTTCTGAATTTATTCCAGCCTTTTCCGCCATATAATGAAGCGAAGTCTCTTTTAGATTGGCTTCTTCAAGTATTCTTTTGTCAGCCAGAATTTCCGCAGGATTTCCTTTCTTTATAACTTTTCCATCATTGAAAACATAAGCTTTATCAGTATATTCCAGCATCAGATGCATGTCATGCGTTATAAAGAGTATTGTAATTCCATATCCATTCAGCTGTTTCAGAAATTCCATTATTTCCCTGTAATGAAAGAGATCCTGTCCTGCAGTCGGTTCATCAACTATTATTATTTCCGGCTGTAATATGAGTACAGAAGCTATCGTAACCCTTTTTTTCTGTCCGTAGCTGAGCGCTTTTATCGGCCAGTTTCTGAAAGGTTTAAGTTTACATATTTCCAAGATTTCAAGCACTCTTTTATCTATTTCATCCTGCGAAACACCTCTAGTTTGAAGCCCAAGTGCCACCTCATCAAAAACCGTCACTTTGGAAATCATGGCATTTGGATTCTGGAGTACAAATCCTATTTTTTCTGCCCTTTCAGTTATACTTTCATTACTTATATCATGGTTTTTATAGTAGATTTTTCCTTCATCCTGTTTTTCAAATCCTGCAATAACTTTTGACAGTGTTGATTTACCGGCTCCATTTGAACCTACAATGCTTATCATTTCCCCTTTTTTTATATCGATACTTACATTTTTCAATATTTTTCTTTTTTCATTATATGAAAAGGAGATATTTTCGAGTTTCAGTATTGTTTCCGAGTCCTTTTCCTGCTTTTCAACCTGATTATATTTTATCCATTTCAGTATACTTTCCTTCACTTCTGGAAAATCAATTTTTTCAACATCAGAAATATCCTGATATTTTTCAAGGTCAACATTACTGTATTTCAGCGCCGAAATATATAATGGTTCCCTTATATTCATTTCTGTCAGTATATTCCCTTTTAAAATATTATCCGGTGTGCCGTCTGCCACTATTCTTCCCTTATCTACAACAATAATTCTGTCAACTTTCCTATGAAGAACATCTTCCAGCCTGTGTTCTATAATTATTGTAGTGATTTCTCCTTTTTCATGAAGTTCATCTATCAGCTCAATAGCATATTTTCCACTTAACGGATCAAGATTTGCCAATGGCTCGTCATAAAGAAATATTTTTGTGTCGTCAACCATTATTCCGGCAAGGGAAACCTTCTGCTTCTGTCCACCTGATAAGTCATGCGGCTTTAAATCCAGCAATTTTTCTATTTTTACAAATTCCGCTATTTCCCTTACTTTATTTTTCATAATTTCTGTTTCAACTTCATCATTTTCCAGTACAAAGGCTATATCTTCTGCAACACTCAACCCTACAAACTGTGCATCCGAATCCTGAAGAACTGTTCCTACATACTTGGAATGTTCAAATATTTCATTCAGCTGCTTACCGTAAATTTCAAGTTTTCCTGTTATATTTCCTTTATAAAAATATGGTGCCAGTCCGTTTATACAATGTCCCATTGTACTTTTACCTGAGCCTGAAGGCCCTATTATTACAACTTTTTCTCCCTCGTATATTTTCAGATTTATGTCATGTAAAGTAGGTTCTGACTGACTTTCATACTGGAACGTGAATTTTTCAAAGTTTATCGCAATTTTTCTACTATTTTCATTTTCCCTAATTTCTTCCAAGAATTCTTCCTCCCTCTTATTTAAAATACCCGCCTAATCCTATCAGCATTACAGCTGATCAGAAAATGCGGGTCGTTTAAAGCTATTCCTGTTTCAGGCTTCCTTTACTTACAATTGTTTTTGAGAAAGCAAATATCAGAACGGTTCCTAAAATTGCAACAACAGAAGCATTACTCAATGCCGCAGCAAATCCCTGTACAAATACTTTTCCCTGTGGTTCCTTGTATATTACAATATCCAGAACAGGTGCTATAGCTACCCAAGTCAGTAAACTTATAATTATATCTCCTACTATAAATTTTACAACTTTTGCCTTATCGAAATTTTCAACCTTGATTATTTTTCCTAAAAGTCCCATACATAATCCGAAAAATGCAGTTGCCAGAACCCAGCTGAACCATACATTTCCATAAGACACCATATCATTAAGCGTATGCCCTATAAACCCTATCCCCAGTCCAACTATCGGACCGTATACGAAAGCCATTAATGCCAGAAAGGCATAAGTTACCTGTAATGTAGTATTTGGAATTGGAGTTGGAATTGCCGCAAACCTTGACAATACTATGTAGACTGCCGCTCCTATTCCCATAGCCACTACTTTTTTAATTGATTTTTCTTCCATTTATATCACCTCTTATAATTTTTCTTACTTTGTTATTATATACTAATATTGATTTTTTCTCAATCCTTAAATATTATATTTATTTTCTCTTTTTCCATTTTAAGATGTTCCGTTTTAACTCCCGCATTTTCAAAAATCCTTCTTGAAGCCTTTGTAGAATCAAGCGACTTGTGCTTATCGGAAAAATATATCACTTTTTTTATTCCTGACTGTACTATTGCTTTTGCACATTCATTACATGGAAAATGTGTCACATAAATAGTGCAGTTTTTCAATGATTTTATACTGTTAAGAATAGCGTTCAGTTCAGCATGTACAACATATGGATATTTTGTATTTAAAAAATCGCCTTCTTTATCCCATGGCATGCTGTCGTCAGAACTTCCCATCGGAAATCCGTTATATCCGATTCCTATTATTTTCTTATCCTCGTCTATAATGCATGCTCCGACCTGTGTAGACGGATCCTTGCTTCTCATACCGGACAGAAATGCTATTCCCATAAAATATTCATCCCATGATAAATAATTATCTCTTTTGGACATTCTTTATACCTCGCTTTCATATTTTATTTAACTGTACTTTTTACCTTCATATCAGCAAACATTGTCTCGATGACATTTGATCTGCTTAATTCTATTCCACGTCTGACAATTTTTCCATTTTTTCTTGTTATTGTATAGCCCTGCTTCAATATATCGTTTACCGAATATTTTGAAAGCTTTGCCGCTTTCAGCTGAAGTTCCTTCCTAAGTTCCTTCAGCTTTTCATTTATTTCAGTATTTATCTGTTTTTCAAGGCTTTCAAGCTGCTTTTTTTTCTCATTTATCAAAAATCTCAAGTCAACCTTGTCAAATCTTTTTTTCCGATACTCAAACTGCTCCCTTGATTTTTCTACAATTCTTTTAAGTTCCCTTGTTATTCTCTGTTCCTTTTCCATCAGCTGGAATTTTTTCTCATTCAATGTTCCTACGAAATTCTTAATATAGTAGCTGTTTTTTCTCTGTTCCAGTTCCTTTTTCATGAATGCCACTTTGTTTAAAAGCAGCTTATTTACAGTATTTTTTCTAAGTATAAGGGCATTTATCAGTTCTTCCTTCACAGGAATAAGTATTTCTGCCGCCTGGGTAGGAGTTGCTGCTCTCCTGTCTGCAACAAGGTCAGAAAGAAGATTGTCAATTTCGTGACCTACTGCTGAAATAACAGGAATTTCCGATTTAAAGATTGCTTCTATTACAGGTTCTTCATTAAAAGACCATAAATCCTCAATGCTTCCTCCGCCACGTCCAACAATAAGTACATCTGTATCAAGCTGTCCTTCATTTTTCATTCTGTTGAAAAACTCTATCCCTGAAGCTACTTCAGCTGCAGAACCTTCCCCCTGAACTTTTGCCGGGTAGAGATAAATATTTATATTTCTGAATCTTTTATGTGTCGTATTTATTATATCCCTTATTGCCGCACCTGTTTCAGCCGTTACTACTCCCACATTTACAGGAAGCTGGGGCAGCGGCTTTTTATTTGAATCATCAAAATATCCCTTTTCAAGATACATCTTTTTAAGCATTTCAAGCTTTTCAAACAGGGAGCCTAACTTATTAGTTTTTTCAAGCGTTTCGGCAATTATCTGAAAAGAACCGTTTGCCTCGTACACTGTCGCACTTCCCATTATTTTTACATGATCCCCTTCTTTAAGGTCATTTGGAATATTTTTATAAATATACTTGAATATGGCACATTTTACGCTTGACTTATCATCCTTCAATGTAAAATACAGATGTCCCGAACGGTAATATGTTATATTTGACAGTTCCCCCTGAATATACATATTCCTGAAAGTTGGAGTTCCTTCCAGATACTGTTTTACTGCCCTGTTTACTTCACTAACTGAAAATATAGTCTGTTCCATTCTTTCCCCCTTCTGCTTACCTTTTTATTTTTTTCTGAATTATTAACCTATTTATTTTTTTCTATTTTCATTTTTAATTTCGTATATTCTTTTAATTTATTTATCAGGATGTTAATACGTTTACCGAATAGAAGTCCTATTGAAAAAATTATATGCATTGCTCCACAATATAAATAGACTATTTTAAGCGAATCTAATATTATCGCATATGGATCTACTTTTTCCGTATAATACTTATATATAAAATAGAACAGTATCGCTGACATTATAAATCCCAATATATATTTATTCGTTCTTTTTAACTCCTTTTCTGTCCATTTACCTAAAAAATATGAAACTACAGCTACTATTAGTAAACAGAAAAGGAAAGTTATACTGACAAAAATATCTTCTGCCATTTCTGACATTTCTAAGAATGGTAAAATTTTTGAAATTTTATTTCCTAAAGTTACTATAGTTAATACTAGAATTATATACACGAAAGGATATATAAACTGCTGAAATATAAAATAAATAACGGTAAACACGGTTATCAGCAGCCCATGATTTAAAATCATACCTTCTTTTTTTATATTTTCTTTTTTCATTTCCATATTTTTTCACCTGTTAGATTTTTTCTTATTTTTTATAACAGTTTTTCCCTGTATTCATCTTCCTTGAATCCAATAAGTGCAAATGTCCTGTTTACAAGAATAGGCCTTTTCAATAGCATTCCATCGGAAGCAAGCAGTTCCAGTTTTTCCTTTTCAGTCATATCCTTCAGTTTTTCTTTCAAATTCAGTTCTTTATAGACTCTCCCGCTTGTATTAAACATTTTCTGAATAGGAAGTCCGCTTTTTTTGTAAATATCCTCAACTTCCTTTACAGTAAGCTTTGCTTCCACAATATGTCTTTTTTCATAACCAATTTTATTTTCATCAAGCCATTTAAAGGCTTTTTTACAAGTTCCACATGTTGGATAACAGTATACTCTCATTTTTTTCTCCTTAATTTCTTTATTTTTTATTTAAGTTATTAAAAATTATAATATTACATAAATTAATAATGTTCCTAATTTTTTAGCCATTTTTCTATCTGCCGTTTTATAACTCCAGCAACAGTTTTTTCAGTTCATTCATTTTATCACGAAGTTTTATCGCCTCTTCAAAATTAAGCTCTTCAGCCAGTTTCTTAATCTGTTTATCAAGATGTTTAATTTCCTTCTCAATTTCTGCCTGGCTCTTATAATTCTTCTTAATTTTGTTTATGCTGTCTTCTTTTACGATTTCATAATCTACAATTGATTCGGCAATTTCCCTCTCAATTGATTTAGGATTGATATTATTGTCAATATTATACTGTTCCTGAACTTTTCTACGACGTTCGACTTCATCTATTGCTTCCTTCATGGAGCCTGTAACAGTATCTGCATACAGGATAACCTGCCCGTTCACGTTTCTTGCCGCCCTTCCCATCGTCTGAATTAGCGAACGTCTTGAACGCAGGTATCCTTCCTTGTCTGCTTCAAGTATTGCCACAAGTGAAACTTCAGGAATATCCAGTCCTTCCCTAAGGAGGTTTATTCCTACAAGTACATCAAATTCACCTTTTCTAAGTCCTCTTATTATCTCTGTTCTTTCAAGTGTATCAATATCTGAGTGCATGTATTTTACCTTTATTCCATATTCCAGATAATAGTCTGTCAGCTCTTCAGCCATTTTCTTCGTAAGTGTTGTTACAAGAACCCTTTCTTTCTTTACAGTCCTTGTTTTTATTTCATCCATCAGATCATCAATCTGATTTTTTGTAGGTCTTATTTCAATGTCCGGTTCAACAATTCCTGTAGGCCTTACAAGCTGCTCGATTATTTCTTCCTTTGACTGCTCCAGTTCATAATCGCTCGGAGTGGCTGATATATACACTACTTGAGGAACCTTTGCAAAAAACTCTTCAAACTTGAGAGGTCTGTTATCAAAAGCACTTGGAAGACGGAAGCCGTTATTTACAAGAGATTCCTTTCTTGCCCTGTCCCCCTTGTACATTCCGTTTATCTGAGGAACTGATATATGTGACTCATCAAGGAAAACTACCATATCATCAGGAAAATAATCCAGAAGAGTATCCGGTGCTTCTCCCTCAAGCTTTCCTGTCAAATATCTCGAATAATTTTCTACTCCTTTGCAGTATCCTATTTCAGCTATCATTTCAAGGTCATATTCTGTTCTCTGTTTGATTCTCTGCGCTTCCAGAAGTTTGTTCTGTCTTTCAAAAAAAGCAATCCTGTCATGCAGCTCAGACTTTATACTTTCAAACATCTTTTCAGAATCTTCGATTGACAGATAGTGCGTTGCAGGCATTATTGTAAGTCTCTGTATATCCCTTATTTTCTGTCCTGTAAGAGTATTGATTTCTGAAATGCTCTCAAGGTCATCTCCAAAAAATTCAAATCTGTATCCTGTATCCTGATAACTTGGATGTAAATCAAGTACATCTCCCTTCACTCTGAACTTTCCCCTCTCGAAGGCAATATCATTTCTTTCATATCTAAGGGAAATCAGCCTTCTGATTAGCTCATTTCTATCAAAACCTGTTGCCGCATCAATTGGAATTGACCGTTTTTTATATGCTTCAGGAGATCCCAGTCCATATATTGCCGAAACAGAAGCCACTATTATTACATCACGACGATTTAGGAGGGCTGCTGTTGCCGCATGTCTTAACTTATCTATTTCATCATTTATTGAAGAATCTTTTTCTATATATGTGTCCGTCTGCATTATATATGCTTCCGGCTGGTAGTAGTCATAATAGGAAACAAAGTATTCCACTGCATTTTCAGGAAAAAACTGCTTATATTCATTATAAAGCTGGGCCGCCAGCGTCTTATTCGGAGCCATTATTAATGCAGGTCTGTTTATCCTTTCGATTACATTTGCCACTGTAAATGTCTTTCCGGATCCTGTAACTCCGAGAAGAATCTGATCTGTAATACCGTTTTCAATGTTTTCGACTATTTTATCTATTGCCTGCGGCTGATCTCCTGTAGGCTGAAACTTTGAATGTATCTTAAAATCCATTTTTATTTTCCTTCCTTCAATTTACCCTTTATTTCTTATAATTATATAAAATTTAACTAATAAAATCAATAAAGAAATCTGACACGATAAAAACATATAATTCCTTATGAATATTTGATTTGCGTGAACTATTTCCATATAGAATATGTATTTATGCTGTAAATGATAAAATTCTCAATTATATATTTGTCAATTTATAAAATCATGCTATACTTTAACTAAGAAATATAGCAAAAATGAATTTTTTAGATTCAAAATTAGAATATAGGAGGCGTTTTTATGGGAAAAACTGAAAACAGAAAAAACACTTTCTGGGAAAACTATTCCTTTCCTATTCTTTTATTATCAGGAATAGCCGTAGGAAGTGTGATTGGAGTCATTCTTAAGGAAAAGGCTACTATTTTAAAGCCTTTTGGAGACATTTTCATTAATCTTATGTTTACTGCAGTAGTTCCGCTCGTATTTGTAACAATTTCAAGTGCAGTCGGAAGCATGATTAACATGAAAAGGCTTGGTATGATTTTAGGTTATATGCTTCTAACATTCGTTGTTACAGGAGCCATTGCCTCAGTCATAATAATTTTGGTTGTTAAGATATTTCCACCTGCCGCAGGTACAAATATAGCCATTTCCGCTCCTGAATCTGTGGAAACCGTCAGCCTTGGAGAACAATTTGTAAAAGCTATTACCGTTTCTGACTTTTCCGGATTATTTTCAAAATCAAATATGCTGCCATTAATAGTCTTTTCAGTACTGTTCGGAACATGTGTAAGTTTAGTGGATGATGAAAACAAATCCATAGCTGCAGGGCTTGAAAAACTTTCAAAAGTTATGATGAAATTTATTGAAATTATTATGTATTATGCTCCTATCGGACTTGGTGCCTACTTTGCCTCACTTATAGGGGAATTTGGTCCTCAATTGCTCGGTTCGTATGCAAAAGCCATGGTTATTTACTATCCAATATGTATATTCTACTTTTTCGCGGCATTTGCAGCCTATTCCTTTTATGCAGGCGGGAAAAGAGGTGTCAGTACTTTCTTTGGAAATATTTTAAATCCTTCCATTACATCTTTAGCTACTCAGAGCTCTATCGCAACCCTGCCTGTAAACTTGGAAGCAACTAAAAAAATGGGAGTACCTAAAGACATAAGGGAAATTATTCTGCCTATCGGTGCCACAATGCATATGGACGGAACCTGTCTTTCTTCCATACTGAAGATTTCCTTCCTGTTCGGTATATTTGGAAAGGACTTCTCAGGAATAGGGACTTATCTGATAGCCATTGTCGTTTCAGTATTAGGTGGTGTTGTAATGTCCGGAGTACCTGGAGGAGGACTTATTGGAGAAATGCTTATTATAAATTTATTCGGTTTCCCAATGGAAGCTTTTCCTATCATAGCAACTATAGGATTTCTGGTAGACCCTCCTGCCACATGGCTGAACTCTACAGGAGATGCTGTCGCTTCAATGGTCGTTACAAGAATGATAGAAGGAAAGGACTGGATGGATAGGAAGGTTGAGGATGAATAACTGATATAAGTTGATACTAAACATTTTAATTATATAAAAAGGGACTGTCTCAAAAAGAAAACTTAAAATTAATGTGAAAAACTATATTTTTGAATTATTTAAAATTTTACAATGTAAAATAGGAAATGAATTTAGGAAAAGTCATT
>CAJPML010000017.1 GCA_905371725.1 Leptotrichia sp. oral taxon 215 | reverse complement strand
GCTCCACCCAGTACACTTGAAGGCATAATATAAAATAAATATCGGGAGAACAAAAGATTAAATTTTAAATTAATCGGAGGGAAAAAATGAGTGAATTAATGAGACCTATCCCATTTGATAAACTAGTGAAATGGTCGTTAAGGGAATATGAAGAACAGGAAAGCGTTTTTGGAATAAAAAAACATAAATTCTACAGAAATAAAAGTGGAACAAATCTAATCCTTTTTGGAGATAAATTGAGTTCTCCAATAGGACCTGCGGCAGGACCTAACTCGCAGCTTTCACAAAATATTATAGCATCTTATTTGGCAGGTTCCCGTTTCGTAGAATTGAAAACAGTTCAAAAAATGGACGGAGAAGACTTGAGAAAATGTATAGCAAGACCTTGTATAAATGCAGAAGATGAAGGCTACAATGTGGAGTGGTCAACTGAACTTACAGTACAGGAAGCATTTGTAGAATATGTTAAAGCATACATAGCGATCCATGTTCTGGCTAAGGAATTTGAAATAAGCGATGTCAGAGATTTTGCATTCAATATGAGTGTAGGATATGACCTCGAAGGGATAAAAACTGAAAAGATAGACAATTATATAGAAGGACTTAAATATGCTGCAAATACTAAAATATGGAAAGAAAGTATTGCATTTCTGAAGGAAAATTTACATCTATTCAAAAAAGTTACAGCGGAAGACATAGACAAAATTTCTCCTAATGTATGTAGAAGTATATGTTTATCTACGCTTCATGGCTGTCCTCCTGCAGAAATTGAAAGAATAGCAAGATATCTGATTTCAGAGAAAAAAGTACATACCTTTATAAAATGTAATCCTACATTGTTGGGATACGAATTTGCTAGAAATATACTAAATGAAATGGGTTATGAATACATAACATTTGATGACCATCACTTTAAAAATGATTTACAATGGAATGATGCAGTTGTTATGATTAACAGGCTGATAGATTTTGCAAAGGAAAATAAAGTGGAATTTGGTGTAAAGCTCACAAACACTTTCCCTGTGCAGATAGCTAATAATGAGCTTCCTGGAAATGAGATGTACATGTCAGGAAGATCACTGTATCCTCTGACAATAAGTCTGGCAAACAGAATTTCAAAAGAATTCAAAGGAAAGCTTCCAATTTCATTTTCAGGAGGGGCGGACTACTTTAATATTAAAGAAATATTCAATACAGGAATACAACCTATTACAGTGGCAACTACAATATTGAAGCCAGGAGGATATGAAAGACTTAAACAGCTTGCTGAAACTGTAGAACCTTTGTTGACAGGACCTTTCCATGGTATAAATGTTGAAGCGCTTGACTATCTTGCAAGAAATGTTATTTACGACAAAAATCACTTAAAGGAAACAAGACCTGTAAAATCAAGAAAGACAACAAGCCTATTGCCATTATATGACTGTGCAAAAGCTCCATGTAAAGATGGTGGATGCCCTATTCATCAACAGATACCTGAATACCTGAAAATGGTAAGTGAAGGTAAATTTAAGGAAGCATTTGAAATAATAGTAAATGATAACTCTTCTCCTGCTGTGCTTGGAGTAATATGCGATCATCAGTGCCAACACAAATGTACAAGACTTGACTATGAAGAATCTCTGAGAATAAGAGATGCAAAGAAAAAAGCAGTATTAAATGCAATGGATATATATCTGGAGGAAATGAAGCCAGCAAAAGTTATATCTAAGAAAAAAGTTGTTGTAATAGGTGCAGGACCTGGAGGAGTATCAACGGCATATTTTTTAAGAAGAAATGGTATGGATGTAACTGTTCTTGAGAAAAGGGACAAGCCATACGGAATAGTGCAGTATGTTATTCCTGAATTTAGAATATCTCATGAAATGATAAATAGGGATTATCAGCTGGCAGTAAATGCAGGAGTAAAATTTGTATTTAATGTAAATGAAAACTACAATGTAGATGAACTGAAAAAAGAATATGATTTTGTTGTTCTTGCAACAGGTGCATGGAAAAAAGCGGCAAGCCCTGTAAAGGAAGGCGGAGAGAATTTGAGGGATTCCCTTGAGTTTCTGGAATCTGCTAAAAACAGCAAGCTGAATCTGTCTTTAGGTAAAAATGTGGCAATAATTGGTGGTGGAAGCGTGGCAATGGACTGTGCAAGAACTGCGTTACGTTGCCCTGGAGTTGAAAAAGTTTCTATCGTGTACAGAAGAACAAGAGACTTTATGCCGGCCGAACCTGAAGAAAAGGAAGTGGCATTACAGGATGGAGCAGTATTTCAGGAGCTGCTGGCTCCTGTGAGTTATGACGGAAGAGAAATGGTCTGTGAAGCAATGGAGCTATCAGATAGAGACGCTTCAGGAAGAAGAGGAGTAAAAGGAACTGGAAAATTTGAATCATTTGAGTTTGATACAGTTGTAAATGCAACAGGAGCAAGAGTGGATAGCAGTCTTTTTGAAGCTAATGGCTTGAAATTAACAGAGAGAGGATATGCAGCCTTAAATCAGTTCAATGAAACAAGTAAGGAAAATGTTTATATTGCGGGAGACTGTAAAGCAGGAGCCGCAACAATAGTAAAAGCTGTTGCAGATGCAAAAATAATTTCAAAAAATATACTGGATAAATGTGGACTTACAAATGATTTCAAAAAATTTGACATACCTCAGGATGATAGTACTCTATATCATAAAAAAGGTATACTGGAACATGGAACTGCAGCTAAGGAAGATGGAAAGCGTTGTCTTGCATGTGATAAAATCTGCGAAATTTGTGTGGATGTATGTCCTAACAGGGCAAATGTACTTATAAAGCTGACAAGCGGTAGCGAAATATTTAGCCAGAAACATCAGATAGTCCACATTGATGGAATGTGTAACGAATGTGGAAATTGCGGTATCTTCTGCCCTCACACAGGAAACCCTTACAAAGATAAAATTACAGTATTCTGGACTGAACATGACTTTATAGATAGTACTAATAAAGGATTTTTACGTATAGGAGAAAATAAATTCAAAGTAAGAAAGGAAGATGGATCAATTATAGAGCATACTTTAGGTGATGGTCAGATTTCTGATGAAATGAATGTCTATCTGAATACAATATTAAAAAATTATTCTTATTATATGCTAGAATTTTAGGAGGTTAAAATGATTTTAATCGGAAATGGGAAGGTTTTTACAAGAGATGATGAAAAACCTTATGTAGAAAATGGAGCAGTTTTAATTGATGGGAATGTTATTAAGGAAATTGGAAAGACAGAAGATTTGAAGGCAAAGTATCCTCAGGCTGAATATAAAGATGCAAAGGGAAGACTTGTGATGCCTGGATTTGTTAATACTCATATGCACTATTACAGTACATTTGCAAGAGGGATGTTTTTAGGAGGAAAGCCTGCTACAATGTTTGGAGAAGTGTTGAGAAATCTATGGTGGAGACTGGACAGAACACTTAATCTGGAAGACGTAAAATATAGTGCACTGCTTCCTATGATAGAACAGGTGAAATGTGGAGTTACTACTGTAATAGACCATCATGCCAGCCCAAATGCACTTGAAGGAAGTCTTATGAAGATAGCTGAAGCTGCAAAGATAACAGGAATCAGAAGTAATCTCTGTTATGAAGTATCTGACAGGGATGGAGAAGAAATAGCAAATGCAGGAATAAAGGAAAATATAGATTTTATAAAATATTGTGATGCTGAAGATAATGATATGTTAAGAGGACTTTTCGGATTACATGCTTCACTTACTATATCAGATAAAACACTTGATAAATGTCTGGAAGCAGTATCAGGTGTAAATAAAGGATTCCATGTGCATTGTGCTGAAGGGATAGAAGATGTTGTTGACTCTCTTGAAAAATATAACCAAAGAGTAATAGAAAGATGGTATAGCAGGGGAGTTTTAAGTGACAAGAGTTTAGCTGTTCACTGTATTAATGTTACAGCTGAAGAGCTGGATATGCTGAAAGCAAGTAATGTTGCAGTTATACATAATCCTGAATCAAATATGGGAAATGCTGTAGGAGTTACACCAGTTCTTGATATGTTCAATAAGGGAATTCCTGTAGGATTAGGAACAGATGGATATACTCCTGATATGATGGAATCATATAAAGTAATGAATATAATTTCAAAACATGAAAAAAGACTACCTAGTGTAGGATGGGTAGAAGCACCTCAGATGATTTTTAATAACAATCCGATGATAGCCAACAGATTTATGAAAAATGGTAAAGTTGGAGTTTTAAAGGAAGGGTATTATGCTGATATAATAATAGTGGACTATAAAGCTCCTACGCCTTTAAATGAAAGTAATATAAATGGACATTTATTATTTGGAATAAGTGGAAGAAATATTGACACTACAATAATCAATGGTAAAATCATTATGGATGAGAGAATATTAATAGGAATAGACGAAGAAGCAATTACAGCAAAAAGTGTGGAATTAGCTCAAAAAGTGTGGAATAGAATCTAAGGAAATTTTTGAAATGAAATATAGTTAAAATAGAAATTTTATCTATTTAGAATCCGAATTCTATTTTTAGGTGATTATTACTATAAATTTAAAAATTCCGGGTTTTAGAAGGAGTTATATTATGTATGAATTTACAGTTAATGGAAAGCAGTGTTCTACAGATGTAAAAAAGAACTTACTGGCTTATCTGAGAGAAGATCTTAAACTTACTGGAACAAAAAACGGGTGCGGTGAAGGAGTCTGTGGAGCCTGTACAGTGATACTTGACGGAAAGACAATGAGAGCATGCGTACTTACAACAGAAAGAGTAAATGGGAAGAGTATAATAACAATAGAAGGGCTGACAGAAAGAGAGAAAGATGTTTATTCTTATGCCTATACAAGAGCAGGAGCAGTGCAATGTGGTTTCTGTATTCCTGGAATGGTTATAAGCAGTAAAGCTCTTATTGACAAAAATCCTGAACCAACATTAGATCAAGTCAAGGATGCCTTAAAAGGGAATATTTGCCGATGTACGGGATATATTAAAATATTTGACGCAGTAATGCTGGCAGCAAGAATTTTTCATCAGAATGAGGAAGTACCTAAGGTAGAATGTAAAGGACTTGTAGGAGAAAACCTTGACAGAGTTGATGCTGTAGAAAAAACACTTGGAACAGGTAAATATGCTGATGATTTTACAACGGAGGGGTTACTGCATGGTTCATGTGTGAGAACTCCTTATCCAAGGGCATTAATCAAAAAAATTAATGTAGAAAAGGCAAAAGCATTGCCAGGAGTAATAACTGTTATTACAGCAGAAACTATTAAATTAAATCCTTTAGGACATTTGGTAAAGGACTGGCCTGCATTTATTGGAGAGGGAGAAATCACAAGATATGTAGGTGATGCTTTAGCACTTGTAGTTGCTGAAACTGAAGAGATACTAGCTGAAGCGAAAAAACTCGTGGAAATAGGCTGTGAGAAACTTGAACCTATAAGAAATCCTATAGAAGCGATGGCTGAAGGAGCTCCAAAACTTCATGAAAAAGGAAATCTTCTTTTCAGACAGGAACTCAAAAGGGGAAATCCTGAAGAAAAAATAGCCAATTCCAAATATGTTATAAAGGATCATTTTTCTGTGCCTTTTACAGATCACGCTTTTATGGAGCCAGAATGTGCTACAGCTATGCCGAATCCTGAAGTAGAAGATGGTCTGCTGATGTATACAGGCTCTCAGAATATATATGATGAACAGCGTGAAATATCAGGGATGCTTGGTATTTCTCCTGAAAAAATAAGAATCAAAAGCATGTATGTAGGAGGAGGTTTTGGAGGTAAGGAAGACATGTCAGTTCAGCATCACGCTGCACTGGCGGCTTATCTGTTGAAACGTCCTGTAAAGGTTAAGTTTACTAGACAGGAGAGCATAAATATACATACAAAGCGTCATGCGATGGAAATGGATTTTACTGTTGGCTGTGATGAAAATGGAATCTTGCAGGGAATGATAGCAGAAATTATCGCAGATACAGGAGCATATGCCTCTCTTGGAGGACCAGTATTGCAAAGAGCCTGCACTCATGCTTCAGGACCTTACAACTTTCAGGATATACAAGTTGTAGGAGAAGCGTATTATACAAACAATCCTCCTGCAGGTGCATACAGGGGATTTGGAGTAACACAGTCATTGTTTGCTATGGAAGCATGCGTGAATAAGTTGGCTGACATGGTGGGAATATCACATTGGGAAATGAGATATAGAAATGCACTCCGTCCTGGAGATACAATGCCAAATGGTCAGATTGCAGATTCTAGTACGGCATTAGTTGAAACATTGGAAGCGGTGAAGGAAGAGTATGAAAATGCCAAGTATGCAGGGATTGCCTGTGGAATAAAGAACAGTGGTTTAGGAGTGGGAGTTCCTGATTATGGAAGATGTAAAGCTTCTGTTGAGCAGGGGAAAATACATGTCAGAACAGCAGCGGCGTGTATTGGACAAGGACTTTTAACAGTTATGCTTCAGATTGCCGTTGAAACACTAAAATTACCTCCTAGTATGATAGTGATGGAAACTCCTGATACAGAAAGAACTCCAAACTCTGGAACAACAACAGCTTCAAGACAGACACTTGTCACAGGGGAAGCAGTGAGAAGGGTTACACAACTTGTGAAAGATGAGCTGGATAAAGGAAGAACAATCGAAGAACTTGAAGGAGAAGAATTTTATGCAGAATATTTTGCAAAAACAGATCCAATAGGAACAGATGTTCCACATCCAATAAGCCATGTAGGATATGGATATGCTACACAGGTTGTCATTCTTGATGATGAAGGAAAGCTTAAGAAAGTTATAGCTGCACATGATGTAGGAACACCTATAAATCCTCTGAATGTTGAGGGTCAGATAGAAGGTGGAGTGGTAATGTCACTTGGATATGCTCTGACTGAGGATTTTCCTCTTGTGGATTCAGTTCCTAAAGTAAAATATGGAACACTGGGGCTATTCAAGAGTAACCAGACTCCGGAAATAAAATCTATTATTGTAAGGAAAAAGGATAGAAATGAAATGGCTTATGGAGCAAAAGGGATAGGTGAAATCGCAAGTATTCCTACAGCTCCTGCAGTGCAGGATGCGTATTATGTGTTTGATAAGCAGTTCAGAACTAAACTTCCTCTGGAAGGAACACCATATAGTAGAAAAACAAAAAAATAGGAAAATAGTTGTTAAAAATAAAAATTCGATAAATCTAATAAATGTGAAGTTACATAATTTTTAGATTATCGAATTTTTTTTTACAAAACATTTTTTATAACTTTTATATGGAAAATATTATAAAACTTGCAAATAGATGTATTATTTACTATCCCAGCAATCCTCCGTGTCCCATCTCAATAATTTCCTGCTTGGTTATCCTGTCATTTGCAAGAATTCTAGGTAGCAGAACATCAAAAACAGTTTTCTCTGAAAAAACAACTCCACCTGGCAATCCTATTAATACTTTTTCTCCTTTATATGCCAACATGAACATTGCTCCTGGAAGAACAGGAGTACCGTAAGTGACTATTTCCCAATTGCTTTCTCTTATGGCAGAAGGCGTGACATCATCAGGATCTATGGACATTCCTCCTGTACACATTATAATATCCTTTTCATTTTCAAATTTCTTTATATATTTTTTTATTGTATCCTTGTCATCTGGAGAAAATACCTGTTCCATATCATTTAGTTCATATTTCTTATATTTTTTTAAAAGGGCCTCTTTTGATTTGTCCTTTATTATTCCGTTATATACTTCATTTCCTGTTGTTATTAGTGCTAATTTTTTATTTTTGTCAATTTTTTTGAATGTCAGTACGTTCCTGTCTTTAACTATTTCCTTCATTTCATCCAGCTGGGATTTTTCTATCAGTAATGGAATTACTCTAGTTGCAGCGACAGTTTCTCCTTTTTTAATATAACTATTATTATACTTTGTAACTAGAATTATTTCCCCTATTTTGTTTATTTTGTTCAGAGTATTGATATCTATCTTTAAAATTCCGTCTTCTTTGGCAGTTATATTTATTTTACCTTCGCGTATATCTGAAATTTCAAAAAACTCTTTATCTAAATTGAGTTTTTCTACGATAAACATTGCTGCATCATTTTCATGGATAAGATTTTTTTCCTTATCTTCTTCTTCCATTACAAATATATTTTCTTTTCCCAACGAGATTAGTACTTCTATGTCTTCTTTCCTAATTATATGTCCCCTTAAAAACTTTGCTCCTTTGAACTCTCCCGGTAATATTTGAGTTATATCGTGACAAAGTTCATATCCTTCAGCATTTCTTACATTTATTTTTTTCATTCTGTTTCTCTCCTATCTGGCACATTCCGTAGCACTTCCTACAAGTATTTCTATCCCATGAATTATTGACTCTATACAATATTCCAGTGATTCTCTCACAGCTTTTTCACTTCCTGGAAGATTTACTATCAGTGTTTCCTTTCTTATGCCTGCAATAGCTCTTGAAAGCATCGCCCTTTTAGTTATATTTATACTGTACTGTCTTATTGCTTCAGGTATTCCAGGAACTTCCTTTTCTATAATATCTCTAGTCGCTTCAGGTGTTACATCCCTTATGCTGAATCCTGTTCCTCCTGTTGTAAGTATAAGATTTAATTTCAGTATGTCTGACATATTTTTCATTTCGGATGAAAGAAGTTCTCTTTCATCAGGAAGGATCAAGTATTTTATTACTTTCATATCATATTTTTCTACAATTTCTTTTATAGCTTTACCGCTTTTATCCTCTCTTTCATTTTTAGCACCTTTATCACTGCTTGTTATTATTCCTACTGTATACATCCTGTTCACCTTTCTTCAACATTTCGTAATCTTCCTTTGTGTCTATATCTTTTCCCTCATATGGATTTTCTATTTCTACTATTTTTATTTTATCCTGATGATTGCTTATGACAGTCTTTCCACCTGTATCTCCTTCCAGCTTGAGAAGTTCATCTTTAAAATTTTCTCCAAAGATGACAGGAAGGCTTCTTTTTCCATTGTATTCAGGTATTGTTATTCCTTTTGTTTTAAAATTTTGTAATATTTTTTTTATAGTATCTGAAGTCAGAAAAGGCTGATCGCATGAAAAGAACATATATCCGTCACATTTTCCTAGAGTTTTCAATCCTATTTTTATACTTTCACTCTGTCCTTTTTCAGATTTTTTATTATCAATTACATATATATTTTTTTTATCTTTTTCCAATTTTTTTATATAATTCTGACATTTTTTCTTTACTTCTTTATCACAGATAACAATAGCCAGTTCATAAAAATTTTCATTAAGAACTTTTTTAAGCGTATTTTCTATAAATGTCACTCCTCTGTATTCAAGAAGAAGCTTGTTTGTCCCCATTCTTTTCGATTTTCCTGAAGCCATTATGATTGCACTTATTTTAGAATTGTGATTTTCTTCCTTCATAATATTGTTTTCTTCTATTTCGTAATATTCCCTGTTATTCAAACTGGTTACACCTATTCTGACATCCCTGAAATTTATATTACTTTTGAGCATTTTAGCAAGATTTAATGCATTTTCTTTATCTTCATGCCTTTCGGCACAGTTTAATATAAGAATTTTTTCTCCTAATGAATACTGAAAAAGTCCATTTTTATGAATAATAACATTATACAGATGATTTAATGTTAAAGTCTCATTTCTTTGCCCTTTGGAT
>CAJPML010000016.1 GCA_905371725.1 Leptotrichia sp. oral taxon 215 | reverse complement strand
AAATTTGGAGAATGCTGAAAAATTTTACAGTCTGCTTCAGAAATACGGAGAAATAAAAAGATATGAAACATATACTGATTTTTTTATAATGCTTGATAATTATGGAGAAAAAAGATTTATGAATAGTCTTGAAAAAGATCTGGAAGAATTTTACAGTTTTGATGAGATTGTGAATGAATATAAGACACAGGCAATAATGCATATGGAAAACAATACAATTTTAAAAAATAATTATGAAAATAATTTACAGGAAAATTATGAATATGGATTTATTGATTTTTTCATAATGAAAAATTTAGGAGAAATTTAAATTAAAGGATGGACAGGATGAAAATAAAAGCTATATTTATGGATATGGATGGAACTCTTTTGAGAAGTGACCATACACTATCGGACAAATTAAAGGAAAAATTGATAGAACTTGATAAAAATGGAATAAAAATATTTATTTCTACAGGAAGGATGTATGCCGCAACACTTCCATACCTGAAACAGCTAGGCATAACAACTCCTGTCATAACATATAATGGTGGAAAAATAGTGGATCCTTCCACCTCTGAAACACTTTATGAAAATCCGGTTACGGAGGAAACTGTTAAAAGAGTAATTGAAGTTTCCAGAGAAACAGGGATACACCTGAATCTTTATTCGGATGACAAGCTTTATGTGGAAAATGAAACTCCAGAAGGAAAGGCGTATGCTGAGAAGACAGGGCTTAAATATATTACTGTTAATTTTGATGAATTTATTGGAAAAACTTCCACAAAGGCACTTTTTCTGGGAGAAAATAAAAAACTTTTAAAATTGAAGGAAGAGCTTGAAAAGGAACTGCCACAGTCAATATTTGTATTTTCGCAACCTACATATCTGGAGGTGTTGAACAGGGATGTCAGTAAAGGAAAGGCTGTAAAGGAACTGATGGATAAATACGGCTTTTCAGAAGATGAAGTGATGACCTTCGGAGATCAGTGGAATGACCTGGATATGCTCAAACTTGTAAAGTATGGCTATCTTATGGGAAATGCTTCTGAAGAGCTTAAAAAGGAATTTCCGAAAGACAGGATAACTTTATCGAATGATGACGAAGGAATATACCATATAATAAAAGATATTTTATAAAATACAGGTGGTGCAATGGAAAAGAGAATAGCACACTTAAAGCTGCATACAGAATATTCCCTTCTTGAGGGAGTAGGAAAAATAGAAGAGTATATAGAAAAAGCAGAACAGTCAGGTGTAGATGCTCTTGCAATAACAGATACTGCAATGTTTGGAGTAATAGAGTTTTATAAAAAATGTAAGAAGTCAGGAATAAAGCCTATTATCGGTCTGGAAGTGTTTCTGGACGGAATAGTGTCGGAGGGTGAATATTCATTGACACTTCTGGCAAAAAATAAAAACGGATACAGGAATTTATGTAAACTTTCATCAATTTCATATAGTAGATTCAATAGAAGAAGAAATAAAATAAAATATGAAGAACTGCTGGAATACAGTTCGGATCTGTTTATACTGTCAGGAGGAATACGTGGGGAAATAGTTGATGGATTAGGTCAATACAAGTACCCTGAAGCAAAAAAAGTCACAGTGAAACTGCACAAGGATTTTAAAGAAAATTTTTATATCGAAGTGCCTGCAGCCATGAGACTTGAAACAGTAAGAAAGTCACTGTTTGAAATGATAAGGGAAACAGGAATAAACTACATAATAAATAATGATGTATATTATCCAAACAGTGGAGAAGCAATACTGCAAAAAATACTTTCTTCCATAAAAGAAGGAAACAGGATAGAAGCAGACAGATCTGAAATATTGTATGATGATCTGTATTTAAAATCCTATGATCAGATGAAACAGAACTTTGTAAATTTTGAAGATGAATTATTTGACAGGGGAATTGAGAATATTAACTATATTGTAGAAAATTGTAATGTTGATTTTGAGTTTGACAACTTTAAGTTTCCGAAATACGAACTTCCGGAAGGAATAAGTGAAGAACAGTATATAAGGGAGCTGGTATACAAAGGTGCGGCTTTAAAGTATCTGGGAAAAAATATTGAAAAAAATACCGGCGATACAGCAGAAAGAAATGAAAAAAAGTTAAAGAAAGAATTGGAAGACAATGGCTTTGAGCAGGTGACTGAAAGGCTGGAATATGAACTTCAGATAATAAATAATATGGGCTACAACGGTTATTTTATAATTGTATGGGATTTTATAAGATTTGCCAAGAGTGTTGGAGTATTTGTAGGCCCTGGAAGAGGTTCTGCTGCAGGAAGTCTTGTTTCTTATGTTCTGGATATAACAGAAATAGATCCTTTGAAGTATAACCTGATTTTTGAAAGGTTTTTAAATCCTGAAAGAATTTCAATGCCTGATATAGATATAGATTTTGATCAGGAACAGAGGGAAATTGTTATAGAATATGTACTTAAGAAGTATGGTTCACAGCATGTGGCTCATATAATTACTTTCGGAACATTAAAAGCAAGGGCCGCAATAAGGGATGTTGGAAGAGTTCTTAATATAAATTTGAAAAAAGTAGACATGGTGGCAAAAAATATACCATTTAATATGGATCTTGAAGATGCGCTTAAAAGCATTGAAAACTTGAGAAACCTTTATAATGAAGATAATGAAGTAAAAACAATGATCGATTATTCTATGAGAATAGAGGGAAGAGTGCGTCACGCTTCAGTTCATGCTGCCGGAATGGTAATTTCCAAAGAAATACTGGATGATGAAATTCCTACTTATTCTGACGGAAAGACTGCTGTCCCTTCTACCCAGTACCAGATGAAGGAACTGGAAGACCTGGGAATTTTAAAGATAGATTTTCTTGGCCTGAAAAACCTTACAATTTTAAGAAAAACAGTTGAAAATATTGAAAAAACAACAAAGGAAAGAATAAATCTTAGTTCCATAGAACTTGATAATGAAAAAGCCTACAGACTTCTTTCAAAAGCAGATACCCTGGGGATATTTCAGTGTGAGTCGCACGGAATAAGACAGCTTATGAAGAGGGTAAAAATAGAAAAATTTGATGATATAACGGCACTGCTTTCCCTTTATCGTCCAGGACCTCTTCAAAGTGGCATGGTAGATGATTTTATTGCTTCAAAAAATAAAGATAAGGAAATACGGTATCCTCATGAGTCCCTGAAGGAAATTCTCGAAGAGACATATGGTGTTATACTTTATCAGGAACAGGTAATGAAAATAGTCAGCGAAATGGCAGACTATTCCTTAGGGGAAGCGGATGAACTGAGAAGGGCAATTGGGAAGAAGATTCCTAAAATAATAGAACAGAACAGGGAAAAGTTTGTGAGAAAATCGGTAGAAAAAGGAACAGATGAGAAAAAAGCCAATGAAATTTATGATCTAATTGACAAGTTTGGCGGATATGGATTTAACAAGTCGCATTCAGCAGCATATGCACTCATAGTTTACTGGACTGCCTATTTTAAGGCAAACTATCCTGTAGAATTTCTTGCGGCAGTGATGTCTACGGAAATGTATAATATTGACAGACTTTCCCTCTTTATAAATGAGGCAAGGGAAAAGAACATTGAGATTCTGGTACCGGATGTAAGCCTTTCTGATGCAGAATTTAAAGTGGAAGGAAACGGTATAAGATTTGGATTGACAGCAATTAAAGGAATTGGAAGAAATTTTGTCATGGATATAATGGAGGAAAGAAAGGAACCGTTTGCATCCTATGATGATTTTGTCTACAGAATGAAACAGTACGGTCTGAACAGGAAACATCTGGAATCTCTTGTACTTTCAGGAAGTCTGGATAAATTTCCGGGTAACAGACAGGAAAAATTTCTCTCAATTGACAAGATTCTGGAATGGTCCATAAAAAAGTATGAATCTGAAGAAGACCTTCAAATGATTCTTTTTGGAGGAAAAAGTGAAAGAATAGGGGAATTCAGTTTAAAGAAAACTGAAGAATTTTCACAGAACTTAATGCTGAAATATGAAAAGGAATACTTGGGAATATATGTTTCTGCACATCCCCTGTCTTCAAAAAAAGTACTTTTGGAAATAATAGAGCATATGAAAATTTCTGAACTTGAAAGATCGAGAAATAGAAAAAAAATAGGGAAATATACGAAAATACGGCTAATCGGAATTATGAAAAATGTAAATAAAATTGTAACAAAAAATTCTGGAGAGCCTATGGCAAAATTTGAACTGGAAGATTTTACAGGTACAGTGGAAATTATATGTTTTCCTCGGGATTTTATAAAATTTGGCTATAAAATATTTGAAGAAGGGATAGTTATGGTGGAAGGACATCTGAATCAAGAGGGAAACAAATATTCAGTAGTTTTAAGCCATATAAATGCCCTTGATGAATTATCTGAAAATAAATTTCTGAATTTATATGTTCTGATTGATGATGAAAGCAGGGAAAATATAGTTGAACTGAAAAAACTCCTTTTGGAAAACAGGGGAGAAAATAAGGTACTGCTTGCAATGGATACAGATGGTAAGAAAGAAATCATAAAGTTAAGCAGAAAATACGATGTTAGTTTATCCAGAAAATTTATGAGAAAATTAGCTAAATTAGTAGGTATAAAAAAAATAAAAATTCGTTAGATTGAAAAAAAATGTTCGATGTGGTAAAATTAATAGAATAAAAGATTTATAAAATTCGGAGGAGAACGGATGGAACTTAAGGACATTAAGGAACTGATGAAAGTCTTAAAAAAGGAAGAAATGCATGAAATAAAAGTAAGATATGGAAAAGTAAAACTGACTATAAAAAATTCTGAAGAACCTCGTGTAGAAAATATAAAGACAGAAATTAAAGTTGAAAAAAAAGAGAATCTAAAGATTGATACTGTAAATGAAGAAATTGTAAAATCACAAAATGTAGGGGAAATAAAACTTGCAAATCTTGAAAAAGGTATGTCGGTACAGAAGGGAATGAAATTAGGTAAAATAAGTACTATAGGTGTGGAAACAGATGTGAAATCACCTGTAAATGGTATATTAAAAGAAATTTTAGTATCAGATCAGGCAGCAGTTGACTTTGCAAAGCCTTTATTTATAATTGAAGTGCTGTAAAAAATGTAAATTAAAGTATAAAAATATAAATTATTTTAAAAGATGAAGAAAAGTTTGGGAGGATTCATGTTTAAAAAAATATTGATAGCAAATAGAGGAGAAATAGCAGTAAGAATTATAAGGGCGGCAAGGGAACTTGGAATAGCTACAGTTGCTGTCTATTCAGAAGCCGATAAGGATTCCTTACATGTGAAACTGGCAGATGAAGCAATCTGTATAGGTGCTGCAAGCAGTGCAGATTCATATTTAAAAATACCTAATATAATTTCAGCAGCACTTATTACAAAAAGTGAAGCTATACATCCGGGATACGGATTTCTTGCAGAAAATGCATCATTTGCAAAAATATGTGCACAAAATAATATAGTATTTATAGGGCCTAGTCCTGAACTTATAAACATGATGGGAGATAAGGCTACAGCAAGGGAAACTGCAATTAAACATAAAGTACCTATAACAAAAGGTTCAGATGGAATAGTTCCTAACGTTGAAGAAGCCAAGAAGGTTGCAAAATGGATAACTTATCCTGTTATGATAAAAGCTACTGCAGGTGGTGGTGGGAAAGGAATGAGAATAGCCCACGACGAAAAGGAGCTTGTAGAAAACTACATTGCGGCACAGAATGAAGCAAAGGCGGCTTTTGGAAATCCTGATGTGTATATTGAAAAATATGTTGAAGAACCTAGACACGTTGAAATACAGGTTATAGGAGATAAATTTGGAAATGTAGTTCATCTTGGGGAAAGAGACTGTTCCATCCAGAGAAGACATCAGAAATTGATAGAAGAAGCACCATCAGCAGGAATAGATGCAAAAACTAGGGATAAAATGGGGAAATTTGCAGCAAAACTTGCAAAGGGAATAGGATATGACAGTGTTGGAACGTTGGAATTCCTTGTAGATAAGAATATGAATTTCTACTTTATGGAAATGAATACAAGAATACAGGTTGAGCATACAATAAGTGAAGAAATAACAGGAGTAGATCTTATAAAAGAGCAGATAAGAGTGGCTGCCGGAGAAAAACTGAGTTTTTCACAGAAGGATATAAATATAAATGGACATGCAATTGAATGTAGAATAAATGCTGAAGATTCAGAAAATGGATTCCTTCCTTCAAGCGGAACTCTTGAAAAATATATACCGGCAGGAGGAATAGGTGTAAGGGTGGATTCTCATTCTTATCAGAATTATGATATTCCACCATATTATGATTCAATGATAGCAAAGCTTATAGTAAAGGGAAAAAATAGGGAAGAAGCTATTCAGAGAATGAAAAGAGCTTTAAAGGAATTTTTAATTGAAGGTATAGATACAACAATTCCTTTTCATTTAAGAGTTCTTGATAATGAAGAATTTAAAAAAGGAACAATATATACTAACTTTATAGAAACACATTTTAAGGATACTTTAAATAAATAAAAATCGAAAGCAAATTAGGAGGTAGCAATATGAATGAATTAGGAAATGTAAGTATATCACAGGAAGTTGTAGCGACAATTGCAGAATCTGTAATAACTGAAATTGATGGGGTACACAGTTTAGTAGGAAGTTCTTCAAAAAATGAAATAACTAAATTTTTTCAAAGTGTATCTTCAGGTGGAAACAAAGGAATAGAAGTAGAAGTTGGAGAAACAGAATGTACTATTGATTTATACATTATTGCAAAACTGGGATATCAGCTTCCGGCTCTGGCAGGTGAAATTCAGACAAAAGTAGTTAAAGCAATAACTGAAATGACAGGATTGAAAGTTCAGGAGGTAAATGTATTTATTCAGAAGGTTGTAAAAGATGTACCTGAACAGGAAACACAGCCTAAAAAATTACCTGAAAATAACACTGTTATTGAAGAAAAATAAAAGGAGTGATTTATGATAGCTTTATTAGGTCTTCTTGCTAGATTGTCTGTTATACTTGGATTGGCTGGACTGGCTTTTGCCAGTATATCAGACTTGATAATGAGAACAAATTATTTGACAATATTGGATAGCATGATTGATCTTGGAAGTACAAAAGTAAAAATAGTTCTTGGTCTTCTTGCAATCATTTATCTGGTAATATTTTTTCTATCCTATATAAATAGACTGACTAAATATTCTAATAACAGAAAAGTTAAGAATAAAAGTGGTGAAATAGAAGTTACAATAAAAACTATAAATGAAGTTGCAAAAGATTTTCTTACTTCGCAGGAAATTATAAAAAATTCCAAGATAAAATCTTATCCTAGTGGAAAAGCAGTAGTTGTAGAAGCAGTGGTAGATACATACAATGTAGATAATTTAAAAGATAAGTTATCAAAAATACAGGAAAAGCTTTCTGAACATGTATTTAATTCTACAGGAATTACTGTTAAGAAAAGCAAGGTAAATCTGAAAAAAGTACTAGGTGAAACAATTGTTGAAAAGAAAATAATTGATGAGCCTGTAGATAACAATGAAAATATTTTGGAAACAACAGTTTCAGAAGAAAAAAATCCTGATCAGCAAGAAGGAGAAAATTAATGACACGTAGAGAAATTCGGGAAGAAATTTTTAAACTCCTTTTTGAAAAGGAACTGACTGATAATAATGTAGAAAAGAGAATTGAAGAAACAATTAAGGAAAATAATATAAGAAAAGAAGAACATATTGAATTTTTAAAATCTTATATTAATGATATAATTGCAAATGAAGACATTCTTATAGAAAAAATAAAGGAAATACTTGACGGATGGACATATGAAAGATTGGGAACGCTTGAAAAAGTTCTTCTGAAAATATCTTTTTATGAGATTACAATAAAGGAAGTAGGATATGAAATAGCTATAAATGAAGCAGTTGAGCTGGCTAAAAAGTATTCTTATGATGATACAAAGGAATTTCTGAATGGGATATTGGCAAAACTTGTAAAACAGAATAATAGCTAATTTCATTTAAAGATAAATTTGAGAGGGGAAAATATTTAATGAAAAAATTTCATATATCTTGGCAAAGTTTGTTAGCTGGATTACTATGGTTTGGAGCAACGACATATTATTTTATTGCCTATCATAATGGTACACTGTCAGGGAGTATAAGAGTTCCTATAATTATTTCATGGGTTTATGACCTGTTTGGATTTACAGCAGGAACTATAGCTCAATGGATATTCAGTCTGATTCTTATAGCTGTAAGTATAAGACCGGTAAAAGTTGATAAATATTCTGATTCTGATGAAGAAGAATAAAAAATGTTTATAGTAACTAAATTAAAAAACATGATTTTAAAGACTTTAAAGAAAGTTTTTTGGTCATGTTTTTATTTACTCTCATATATTATAGAGCCATAAAATATGAAGAATATAAAGAACATACGTTTATTTTCTTGTATTTTTCTATTTTTTCTGATATAATCTTAACAAATCAAATTCAAAAGAATACCTAAGTTTATCTCTAAAAAAAATTAGGTTTTAATAAGAAATACCAAAGAAATGGAGTAAGAAATGAATCAAAATTTAAAAAGATTAGAAAAAGAATTGAGAAATTTTGCCAAAAGATGCAAAAATGTAAAATATACTAAGGCATTACTGCTCAGTTTTTTAATGTCAGGAGCGCTATCTTTTGGAGTGGCATCTTCTAAGAAAGGAGAACTGGATTCAATAAGACAGGCAAAATCAGAGCTTGGAAATTCGATAGCTGACATGAAGAAGCTTTTCAAGGATGCAAAGAAAGAGAATACAAAGCTGATAAGGAATAGTAACCTGGAACTGATACAGCTTATGGAACAGGGAGATCATGTAATAAAATCACCATGGAGCACATGGCAGACAGGTATGGGCTATACGTATGACAGCTGGCTTGGAAGCTATAAAGGAAGAGGGGACAAGGACAGGACACTTGAAGGAAAGGAATTTCCAAGGCTTATGGGAAGAAACAGATATATGCAGAGCACATCAGGCGGGAAATATGGTACGACGGATCTGGAACTGGCAGAGACAGCGGAACCTGTAATAGAGATAACAGTAAGTGCGGCAATAAAGCCAAAGTCAGTAAATAAGCAGGCACCAGCAGTGACATTACCACCAATTGCAGTACCGTCACTGCCTGCACTAAATGTGAGCATGCCATCGCCTGTGGCTGTGACACCGAATGCACCGGTGGGACCTAATTTGAATTTGACAATACCTGAACCCGATGCAAATCCATTTGCAAATTTTGGCGGAACTTGGACAGAGTATATAACAGGATTAAGTTGCGGTGGCTCATGTTGGAATCCTCACACAGAAGATGCTTTTTTACCATATTCTTACGGTGTAGCACATTCTTCACATTTTGGATTAGCACAAAATGTAGATATAACTGGAGGTTTATTTTGGTCAGGTGTGGCAAGAAATATTCATACAGGTGAATGGGAAATAAGCAATACAGCAGGATATGAAAATGTTACACAGGATACAACTTATTTTGCTGGAAATAATTTTCTTAGTGCCAGAAACTTTGATACAAGAAATTCTAAACTGATTTTCTCAATAGGTGGAAGATGGGGTGGAGCTGGAAGTCGAGGAAATAAAATAACAGGAGGAACTTACCATCTTGCAGGAAATGTAAATAATATTACTGATAATGCAACTGAAGGAACAGCATTACTTCATGTAGTAGGTGATTTTGAAATAAGCAATACAGAAATAAATCTTTACGGAAAAGCAGGAATCATGGATGCAGAAGCTTATAGAGGCGGACAATTCACGATGAATGATCTTACAGTAAATATATTAGGAGACCAACTATGAAAAGTCAAGAACTTTTTTTAAAAAATTCAAAAA
>CAJPML010000015.1 GCA_905371725.1 Leptotrichia sp. oral taxon 215 | reverse complement strand
TGTTTTAAAAAGAAGAAGAAACAAAGGAAGAGCAAAACTATCAGCATAACCCGGTGACTTTAAAACAACACCGGGTTTTTAACAAAATATCGGAAAGTTTATAAAAATGATTGAAAAATTAAAGAGAAGCAAAGACTTCACAACAATTTACGACAAATCTAAAAAGGTGTACACTAGGTATGCCATTGTTTTTGTGTCTGAAAATAAAAAAAATATACAGCGATTTGGATTTGTAGCAAGTAAAAAAACAGGAAATGCAGTTCAAAGAAACAGAATAAAAAGACTTTTTAGAGAATTTGTAAAAAATAATAAAGAAAAATTTAAAGAAGGTACAGACTATATTTTTGTGGGTAAGGGAATTTTAAAGGAAAAATTAAAAACTTTAAAATATAATGATATTGAAAAAGACATGTTAAAGGTGATAAAAAGATGAAACATGTACTCCTATTTTTGATAAAAATATATCAGAAGTTTTTTTCAGGTGCATTTGGAAGAAGATGCAGGTTCTATCCCACATGTTCAGAATATTCAAGACAGGCTATTATAAAATATGGAGCCATAAAAGGAACGTACCTAAGTATAAGAAGGATTTTAAAATGTCATCCCTTCAACAGGGGTGGCTATGATCCGTTAAAATAAAAAAATAATGGAGGAAAAAGATAGATGTTCAGAATAAAAATACTTGAAGATGCCGTTGTTTTTCTTTTGGAAAAAATAGCGGATACAGTAGGTCAGTTTGGGATACCGGGTAAATTTGGTATAGCAATAATTATAATAACAATTTTAATGAGAATAGTAGTTTTTCCATTGACATTAAAACAGGAAAAATCAATGAAAAAAATGAGGGAATTACAGCCTGAAATGGATAAAATAAAAGAAAAATACAAGGATAATCCTCAGGAATATCAAAAAAGAATACTGGAATTCCAAAAAGAAAATGATATAAATCCTTTAGGAGGATGTTGGCCTATCTTAATACAGCTACCAGTTTTCGTAGCATTATATTATGCATTTAGTGGAAAGACAATTCCAAACGATGCAACATTTTTATGGTTCAATCTGAAACAGCCTGATAAACTTTTCATGATGGGAAATTTTGCATTTAATTTGCTTCCAATTTTAAATACAGGAGTGACTTATCTTCAACAGAAAATTATGTCAGGAGCTACTAAAGGTCAGGAAGGAAGCAATCAGCTTCAGTCAATGATGTATACAATGCCTCTTATGATGTTGTTCCTTTTCTACAGGATGCCTTCGGGAGTAACATTATATTATTTAGTTTCAGGAGTTCTTTCACTTGCACAGCAGTATATCATTATGAAAGGAAGAAGTGATGATGGAAAAGATAGTATTAAAAGCAAAAAATAGAGAAGAATTAGACAGTATGGTAAAAAGAACCCTCACACTCGGGGAAGATGAGGAGTTCAGAATAAAAGTACTGAAAGAGCCTAAAAAAATACTTTTTTTCAATATAAATGGGGAATATGAAATAAATATTGTAAAAAAAGGTGAAAAAAGAGAAGTTTCAAGAGTAAAGCCTGTTGAAAACAGAACAGGTTCCGGAAAAAATGAAGTAAAATCCGAAAACAGAAAGAATGAAGCAAGAAATTCAGGAAATGGTCACAGGGAAAATAGAAAAAATGACGGAAAAAATACAAAAGAAAATATAAAATCAGGAAGAAAAAACTGGAATGGGCAGAATACAGAAAATAAGGAAAAAAATCTGGGAAATGACCATTTAAATAGTGAAAATGTAAAAATTCAGAAGGAAGAAAATAGAAAAGTTGAAATAGAATCTGAAAATTCTAATGATCCTAACTTTGACAGAATAAGAAGTTTCATGAAGGAATTTATCGTAAACTCAAAACTTAGCCTTAAAATAGTAAACATATCCAAAGAAGGTGAAAGATATGTTGTAAATGTTGACGGTAAGGACATAAGATACCTTATAGGAGAAAAAGGAAGCTCATTAAATGCTATTGAATATCTCCTTACTTCTGTAAAAACTTTAAAAAATATAAAAGTAGTTATAGATTCAAACAATTATAAAGATAAAAGAGAAGAGGCATTAAGGGAGCTGGCAAGAAAGAAAGGTAAAAAGGTTCTTGATTCAGGAAGAAATGTAAAACTTAATCCTATGTCCGCAAGGGAAAGAAAAATAATACATGAGGAAATTTCCTTTATAAAGGGGCTTAAGACAGAAAGTGTCGGTGAAGAGCCTAAGAGATATCTTGTTATAAAAAGAATAAAAGACTAGTAAAAAAATGAGGTATAAAAATGTTATTTGATACAATAGCCGCAATTTCAACTCCAAGAGGTGAAGGCGGAATAGGAATAATAAGAATATCGGGGGATAAATCATTTGAAATACTGGATAAAATATTTAATACTAAAAACCCAAACAGAGATTTGGGTTTTTATAAGTTTAATTACGGGTTTATTCACGATAATGGAAAAATAATAGATGAAGTAATGGCTGTAAGAATGAAGGCACCAAAAACATATACATGTGAAGATGTTGTTGAAATAAACTGTCATGGGGGACATCTCATAAGTGAAAAGGTTCTGGAACTTGTACTTAAAAATGGTGCAAGACATGCTGAACAGGGAGAATTTACCAAAAGGGCATTCATGAACGGAAGAATAGACCTTTCACAGGCAGAAGCAGTAATGGACATCATTCAGGGAAAGACTGAAAAGAGCATTTCACTGTCTCTGGAACAGCTTCGTGGAGACCTGAGGGATAAAATAGGAAGTTTCAAGAAGGCCTTACTTGATGTTACTGCACATGTAAATGTGGTACTTGACTATCCTGAAGAGGGAATAGACGATCCTCTTCCTTCAAATCTCAGGGAAAATCTTGAAAATGTATATGCGGAGGCAGACAGGCTTATATCTTCCTATGACAAAGGAAAAAAAATAAAGGAAGGAATAAAGACTGTAATTGCAGGAAAGCCTAATGTTGGAAAATCAACCCTTCTAAATTCTCTTTTAAAGGAAGAAAGGGCAATAGTTACACATATTCCGGGAACAACAAGGGATGTAATAGAGGAAATAATTAATATAAAGGGAATTCCACTGGTACTGACAGATACTGCAGGAATAAGAAAAACGGAAGACATCGTAGAAAATATAGGAGTGGAGAAATCAAAGAAATTTATTGAAAATGCGGATCTTGTACTGCTTGTACTTGATGCTTCAAGGGAGCTTGAAAGCGAAGACAGGGACGTAATAGAGGAAATACAAAATAATAATAAGAAAACGATAGTACTTTTAAATAAGATAGACCTTGAAAGAAAAATAGAGCTTGATGAATTCGGACTTGAAAATATTCTGGAAATATCTGCAAAGGACAATATAGGAATAGAAGACATGGAGGAAAGAATATACTCATATATTGTCGAGGAAAAGGTAGAGGATTCATCTGAAAAGCTTATAATAACAAATATACGGCATAAGACTGCACTTGAAAAGACAAAGGATGCAATAAGAAATATTTTTGAAACGATAGATGCAGGAATGCCTATGGATCTGATTTCAGTAGATCTGAAGGAAGCGCTTGATTCCCTTTCGGAAATAACTGGAGAAATTTCCTCTGAAGATATTCTGGATCATGTATTTGGAAACTTCTGTGTTGGAAAATAAAAAATATTTATAAAAACAAAAATACTAATAATACAAATGTTAAACTAAAATATATATTGTAAAATAAAAAGATAAATTGAGAAAAACGAAATAAGAAATAAACGGAGGAAAAAATGTCTAATAATTATGGAGCCGAGGATATAAGGGTACTGGAAGGACTGGAAGCTGTAAGGGTAAGACCGGGAATGTATATAGGGTCAACTTCTTCAAAAGGACTTCATCACCTTGTATGGGAGGTAGTGGATAACAGTGTCGATGAGGCTCTGGCTGGAATATGCGACAACATATCTGTAAAAATATTGCCTGATAATGTCATAGAAGTGGAAGATAACGGAAGAGGAATACCTATAGGAATGCATGAAACAGGAAAATCAACACTTGAAGTTGTAATGACTGTACTTCACGCAGGAGGAAAGTTTGACAATGATAACTATAAAGTATCAGGAGGACTTCACGGAGTAGGAATTTCAGTCGTAAATGCCCTCTCTGAATGGGTAGAGGCTACAGTTACAAGAGATGGAAAGACAGTAAGACAGACATTTAAAAGAGGGATACCTGTAAGCGATCCTGTCCAGATAGCTGAAGCTCCGGAAGATAAGCATGGAACAGTTATAAGATTCAGGGCTGATGATGAAATATTTGAAACGACAGTCTATGATTATTCTGTCCTTGAATCCAGACTGAAAGAGCTTGCCTATCTAAATAAAGGGCTTAAAATAACACTTTCTGACGAAAGAAACAGTGAAAATATAAAATCTGAGGAATTTCTGTTTGAGGGAGGTATAAAGGATTTCCTGAATGAAATAACAGATGAGGAAAAAATTTCAGATGAAATAATATATATGAGCGATACATATAAAATTCAGGAAGAAGAAGACATTGAAACAACTGATTCTGAAGGAAATATTGTAAAAAAACATAAATCCGCTAAATTTGTGGAAGTGGAAATTGCGATGGCATATACAGTATCCCAGAAGGAAAATGTATATTCCTTTGTAAATAATATAAATACATATGAAGGTGGAACTCATGTAAGTGGATTCAGGACAGCACTTACAAGGACTATAAATGATATTGCGAAGCAGATGAATATTATAAAGGAAAAAGATGGATCTTTTCAGGGTTCTGATGTAAGGGAAGGACTTTTCTGCGTAATAAGTGTGAAAATACCTGAACCTCAGTTTGAAGGACAGACAAAGACTAAGCTTGGGAACAGTGAAGTGACTGGAATAGTTTCAAATATTGTGGGAAACAACCTTAAAGTCTATCTTGAAGACCATCCAAAGGAAGCCGAAAAAATAATTGAAAAAATGTCCATGTCAAAGAAGGCGAGGGAAGCCGCAAAAAAAGCAAGGGAACTTGTACTCAGAAAAAACAGCCTTGAAGTCGGATCATTACCTGGAAAGCTTGCCGACTGTTCTTCAAAGGATCCTTCCGAGTCAGAAATATTCATAGTCGAAGGAAACTCTGCAGGAGGTTCGGCAAAGCAGGGAAGGGACAGAAGATTTCAGGCAATATTGCCTCTGAAGGGAAAAATACTGAACGTAGAAAAATCAGGAATAAACAGGGCACTGGAAAATGCAGAAATAAGAACAATGATAACAGCATTCGGGGCAGGATTCGGAGAAGAAATGGATCTTTCCAAACTGAGATATCATAAAATAGTAATAATGACAGATGCCGATGTGGATGGAGCACATATAAGAACACTTATGCTGACATTCTTCTACAGACATCTGAGAGAACTTATAAATGAAGGGTATATATATATAGCTCAGCCGCCTTTATATAAAATTCAGTCAGGAAAAGCAATAAAATATGCATATTCTGATGATCAGCTGAAGCAGGTTACAAAATCACTTGAAAATGAAAATAGAAAATATACAATACAGAGATATAAAGGACTTGGAGAAATGAATCCTGAACAGCTGTGGGAAACAACACTTGATCCTGAAGTAAGAACTCTTCTCAAGGTTTCAATGGAAGATGCTTCGTATGCCGACAAGATGTTCAACATACTTATGGGAGACAAGGTGGAACCTAGGAGACAGTTCATTGAAGAAAATGCAAATTATGTAAGAAATCTGGATATATAATAATCAATAAATTTGTAAAAAATTATATATGTTTAAGTCTTATTATTCTTTAATTTTATAAAAAATGTAGAAGTTGAAGTGTAAATAATGAATTTAGATTCAGGAATTTTTCCGAATAAAGATGACAATAATAGGAAAAAATGCTAACTTTGAAATGTATAACTTGGAAAATAAAACGAAAGGAGAAGTATAACCTGAAAAGAAATAGTTGCGGAAGAATATCCGTAATTATTTGAAGTTATACTGAAATGATATAATGTCGGATAATTTTTTTGATGATGACGAAAGAGAAGATGAAATAGAAGATGTCATTGATGAAACAACAGATGAAAATGATGACAGGGAAATTGTTGTAGAAGGAATGACAAAGGCTACGGATCTTTCCAATGAAAGTAATGTATACATAGAAGATGAGATAAAATCAGCATATCTGGATTATTCAATGAGTGTTATTGTGAGCAGGGCACTGCCTGATGTACGTGACGGGCTTAAACCGGTACACAGGAGAATTCTATTTGCAATGAATGATATGGGAATGACTCACAAGGCTCCATTTAAGAAGTCTGCCAGAATCGTCGGAGACGTTCTTGGTAAGTATCACCCTCATGGAGATAGTGCCGTATATGGTGCAATGGTAAGAATGGCACAGGATTTTAACATGAGATATGAGCTTGTTGATGGACATGGGAACTTCGGTTCAGTTGATGGTGATGAAGCCGCAGCAATGAGATATACTGAGGCGAGAATGGCAAAAATAACGGAAGAGCTACTTGCCGATATAAATAAGGATACCATTGACTACAGAAAGAACTTTGATGAAAGTTTGGATGAGCCTACGGTTCTTCCTGCTAAACTTCCTAACCTGCTTTTAAACGGAGCAACAGGAATTGCAGTAGGGATGGCTACCAATATACCACCGCACAACCTGAATGAAGTATGTGACGGAATAATTGCGATGGTTGATAATCCTGAAATAACAATTGATGAACTGATGACTCATATAAAAGGTCCGGATTTTCCTACAGGAGCAATAATAAATGGAAGACAGGGAATAATAGATGCCTACAAAACTGGAAGAGGAAAAATAAAAGTTGCGGCAAAAATTGATGTTGAAACATCAAAAACTGGAAAAGAGTCGATTATTGTTTCAGAACTTCCTTATCAGGTAAATAAGGCAAGACTTATAGAAAAGATTGCCGATCTTGTAAGACAGAAAAAACTTACAGGAATTTCTGACCTTAGGGATGAATCAGACAGGGAAGGAATAAGGGTAGTTATAGAGCTTAAAAGAGGCGAAGAAAGTGAACTTGTACTGAACAGCCTTTATAAGTATACTGATTTACAAAATACATTTGGCGTAATAATGCTTGCACTTGTGGACAATACACCGAGAATATTAAATTTAAAACAAATACTTGAAAATTATTTAAAACATAGATATACTGTAATTACAAGAAGGGTCCAGTTTGAGCTGAACAAGGCTGAAGCAAGGGCGCATATATTGGAAGGATTTAGAATAGCTCTTGACAATATAGATGAAGTGATTAGAATAATAAGAGCTTCAAGGGATGCAAATATTGCAAGGGAACAGCTGATGGCAAACTTTGACTTTACGGAAATTCAGGCAAGGGCAATACTGGATATGAGACTGCAGAGACTGACAGGACTGGAAAGAGATAAGATAGATCAGGAATATAATGAGCTTATGCTTTTAATTACAGACCTGAAGGCAATACTGGCAGACGATACAAGAAAATATCAGATAATAAAGGAAGAGACAATGAAACTTAAGGAAGATTTCGGTGATAAGAGAAGAACTGAAATAAGAAAACAGAGAGTTGAAATTGGAATTGAAGATCTGATAAAAGATGAAGATGTCGTAGTGACATTGACAGAAAAAGGATATGTAAAAAGAATGGCAATAGACACTTATCATTCACAAAGAAGAGGTGGAGTAGGTGTAAATGCTACAAATACTGTAGAAGATGATATCATAAAAGATATGTATATTGCTAAAAATCTTGATACACTGCTCATATTTACAACAAAAGGAAAAGTATTCAGTATGAAAGTGTATGAGATACCTGAATCTGGAAAGCAGGCAAGAGGTAAGCTTATAAGCAATCTGATTAAGCTTTCAAGTGATGAAAAGGTAAGTACGGTAATAAAAGTACGTGAATTTGAGGAAAATAAAAAACTATTCTTTATTACAAAAGAAGGAAAAGTTAAGAAAACAGACCTTACACTGTTTGCAAATATAAATAAAGCAGGAATAAGAGCGCTTACATTAAATGACGAAGACGAACTGACTTATATTGGACTTACAAACGGAAATCATAAAAATGAAATATTTATAGCTACAAGAAATGGTGTTGCAATAAGATTCTCTGAAGAAGATGTAAGAAGTATGGGAAGAACTGCTGCAGGAGTAAAAGGAATAGATCTTAGAAAAGATGACATTGTTGTTGCGGCTGCAATTATTGATCCTACAGTAGGAGAAGAGGAATTTAATAAACTGAGCGTCCTTACAGTAACAGAAGAAGGATATGGAAAAAGAACTAAACTTGATGAATATAGAGTTCAGTCAAGAGGAGGAAAAGGAATAATCAACTTGAAAATGAATGAAAAAACTGGAAAAATAGTAGGAGTAAAAATAGTAGATAACGAAACAGAAGTAATGCTTATTACATCTGAAGGAACTCTTATAAGAACACGGGTTGATTCCATATCAGTAATAGGAAGATCAACTTCAGGAGTAAGAATTATGAAGGTAAGAAATAATGAAAAAGTTGCTTCAACTGTAAAAATTACTTCTGAAAAGGAGCTGGAAGAAAATTAACATAAAGAAATTACTTTAAATAAACGTTAAATAAAAAAATTTTTATATAAATCTTTTAGTAGCAGAATCCAAAAAAATAATATATTAGAAAAAAAATATTAAGAAAAAGGATAGAAGGAGTGATTCAAATGTTATTGAAAAGGGCGTTATTTTTAGTATCTGCAGAAAACGAAGTTGAACCTTTGGTGGAATTTGCCAAAGTATTTAAGAAAAGATATAATGTAAAAGTAGATGCGATTTATGTGAAGGATATTCTTAAATACGATGTGTTTCCTATAACTGTGGAAGGAATAGGAATAAATCTAGGAACAAATTTTGCATATAAGGAATTTAGAAACATTGAAAACAAAACTTTTGAAAAGATAAAAGCCCCTCTGGAAAAGGAATTTTCAAAAGTTTATACGAAAGAAGGGGAATCGGCTGAAGTTGCATTGGAAGAACTGAAAAAATATGATTTAATAGTAACGGTAAAAAATGAAAAAATAAGTCCGTATATGAAAGAACTTCTGAGAAGCATCTATAAACCTATTATTGTACTTCCAAATAGAAAAGATTTTAAGCTTGAAAATCTTCTTTTGTTAGATGACGGAGCTTACAATGCTAATAAAACATTATTTACATTTTTCTACATGTTTGATGAACAAAAAGTAGATGTATTAAGGGTAAATGTTGAGGCAGATGAATCAAATGAGAAATTAAGTGAAAGATTTGGAGATAATTACAATTTGATTTTAAAAGAGGGAGATACCTTCAAGACGATAATGGAAGAATCAAAAAACTATGATTTTGTGTTAATGGGAGATCTGAGATATACAGTAATGGTAGAAAGAATTACAGGAAAACTTGGAATAAGACTGTTAGAAAATCTCAATGTGCCAATATTCATAGTATAAAAAGTATAATATGTTTAAAACTATGAAAACAGGTTATTTATACAATTATACAATGCAAGGAGGAAAAGTGAATGAAAGTTCTGATCTGTTCAGACAGTCATACAAGACTTGATTATTTTCAGAAGGTAATGAATCTGGAAGAGCCCGAAATAGTGATCTTTGCTGGAGATCATAGTACAGATGCCATAGATATGGCGCTGGTTTACAGTGAGATTCCTTTTAAGATAGTAAAGGGAAATACTGATTATTATGATTATGATACAAAAGATACTGAAATTTTTGAACTAAACGGGAAAAAAATATTTCTGACACATGGGCATCTTTACGGAGTAAAAAGTACAATGAATGAAATAGAAGCAAAGGCAGAAGAAATAGAAGCGGATATTTGTATTTTTGGACATACTCATAGAGAATATATGAA
>CAJPML010000014.1 GCA_905371725.1 Leptotrichia sp. oral taxon 215 | reverse complement strand
AGAACTATATATTTAATATATCATGATATTATATAAATTCACAAGATATATTTTAAATACATAAGTTCTTTATTTTTAATTATATAGTAATGTTGTATGATTTCTGATTTAAATCTTTAATTCTATTTTTCTAATAAAAGTAAATTTTATATATATTTTTACTTTCTTATACTCCATATTTTTTCATTAATTCTTCCATTTCCTTATCTTCTTCCATTTCTTTTATTTTTCTTACTGAAAGAACTATTGATTTTTTCTTTTCATTTAATTCAGTTACTATAGCTTCTACTTCATCTCCTACAGAAAATTTTTCTGAAATATCCTTTAAAAATTCTTCTGCAAGTTCTTTTTTCGGTATCATTCCATCAAACCTGTCTGTCAGTTTCACAAGAACAAAATTTTCCTGAATACTGGAAATAGGTACAGTAACTTTATTTCCTTTATGATACTTTTCTGCAGCTTCCTTCCATGGTGAAACTGTCAGCTGTTTTATACTTCCACCTATTTTCTTTTCAGCTTTATTAATATTTATTATTTTAAACTCTATTTCATCACCAATATTGTATTCTATATGTTCATTTCTATCCCATGAAAATTCATTCTTATGTATAAATACTTCTAACCCTTCCTGAATTCCAAGGAAAATTCCGTAATCCTGAACATTTATAACTTTTCCTTTTATTACATCTCCTATATTATATATATCATCTATTTTTTCCCACACATCATCAAGCAGTGCTTTTGCACTTAATGACAGTCTATTTTTCTCATTATTAAAATCTATAATTTTAAATTTAATATTTTCACCTGCATGATATTTTGAAGATAAATTTGAAATTCTTCTGTAGGAAAGATCAGAAACGTGTAACAATCCTTCTACATCTTTTTCAAGTTCTATTAGAAGTCCAAATTCAAAAACTTCAGAAACTGGTCTCTCAAGAACATCTCCTATACTGTATTTTTCCTTTACTGAATCCCATGGATTTTCAAGCAGCTGTTTTACACTAAGCTTAACATTTTTCTTCTCATCATCAATACTGATAATTTTCGCTTCAACAGTGTCGCCTTCTTTGTACTCTCTCAATACTTTAGCTGCATTATTCCAAGCTAGCTCTGAAATATGTATAAAGCCTTTATTTCTTGAAATCTCAACTACAAGTCCAAAATCAAGAACTTCTTTTACAATAGCCTTCACTGTATCTCCAACATTATATGTATTCTTAAATTTTATCCAAGGATCTTCTTCAAGCTGTTTAAGACTCAATTTAATTTTTCTCTTTTCATCATCTTTTTCTATAATTTTAGCTTTAACTATATCGTTTATTCCAAATTTTTCAATCAAATCAGAAACTTGATCCCATGAAACTTCAGAAATATGTATAAATCCTGTAGTTGGGCCTAACTCAAGTATTACTCCAAAGTCTAACACCTCTTTAACTTTTCCATCAACTACATCTCCAACATTTATTGAATTAAAATAATCCAGTTCCTCTTTTCTTACTAAATCTGTTCTTGAAACTGTCAGATTGTTTCTCCCTTTTTCTTTAATTAAAAATCTGAATTTTTCTCCAGTGTAGTCTTTGTCCCTGTCAAGACTTGCAAGGGAAAATGGAAGAAATGCTTCATTCTTACCTACTCTGACAGAATATCCACCTTTTATCTTTTTTAATACTGTTCCTGTCACAATTTCATCGACTTCATAAGACGAGAATTCTTTAGCCTTATCAAGGAGAAACTTAGATACGATTATATATTCTTCATCATTTCTCAATACTTTAACTTCTATAGAGTCACCCACATTATAATCTTCCACTTCACGGATAAGAATTCTTCCTTCCTGTTTACCTGATAAATCTAAATAGGCAAAATCCATATCTTTTCTAGTAATTATCCCGTTAATTATATCTCCTGATTTTTTTTCCTCAGGTAAATAATCATTTAACATTTCTTCAAATAAATTATGATTTAAATCACTCATAGCCATGTCTCCTCATTCACAATATAGTATCAATTTTTGTATTTCGTGCCATTTATTCTTCACCAAATTTTTCGACTTCAATAAGTCTTTTCAGTTCTTCCAGCAGCTGAGATTCATCTTCTCCGTCAGCAGCAAGAATCAGCTCTGTTCCGATTCCGGCAGATAAACCTAATAATTCAAATAAATTTGTAATTTCTGTTAAATTTTCCCTATTAACAGACTTTCCAATCCATAAACGGGAAGCATGTTCTCTTAAAGTTTTAATTATCAAAGTAGCAGGCAGCAAATGGATTCCCTGCTTATTCTTTATTTCAACTATTAGCTCCTTCACGGAAAAATTTCACCTCCAGTTAAAGTATTTGTTAAATTTCAAATTTCCAATTTATTATTTTTATACTTACATTATATCAAATAAGGAAAAAAAAATGAAGAAAAATATTTATTAGAACTTAAAAGCTTTCAAATTTCCAATATATTTTATTTTTTCTAATATTACAATATAAAAATCCCGGTTAATGGCCGGTTGCTGTAATTACCACAACTTTTTACCATTTTCCGGGATTTCCTGATGTTAAAGAAGGTTGTCAGACTGTCATAAAGAAAGTCTTATAAAAGATTTTATAAATTGCTAGGCTTATAATTTATACACTAATTAGTATATTGCTCTGAAACCTAGTCCACCTCTCATGTTGTTACCTTTTGTATCATATCCAAAGTTAACTGTGAATCCTAATCTTTGATTATCCAGTCCTAACTGAAGATCTGACTTGAAGTTTCCTTTCTTGTTGTCTTTTTCTCCTGTCAAGCTGTAATAATTCTTGAATGTATCTCTAATTCTAGCTTTGTTATGAACATCTCCTGTTTTTCCAAGTTCATTTTCAAATGCAAATCCTAATCCTGCGATAAAGTCTGTCTTACCTCTGAATATAGGTTGTCTATATTTGAACTGAACTCCTACTTCAGGTCTTGCAGAGTAGTATCCGTTTGCTTTTAATTCTAACGGCATATCTCCTTTTTCTTTTATTTTTGTGAATCTTCCGTATTCAAGTTTCAATCCACCGTATAATCTTACACCAAATCCATCAAATCCATTAGCAATTGATCCGAATTCTTTTCCAATTTCGTTATTAACTGTTACTCCGTATGCTGCATAGTTTGAATGTGCCTTGAATGTATCGTCAACTACCCAGAATCTACGTTTCATTTCATTTATGGAAATAAATCCGTCTCCTGAAATTGTCCATGTAAGTGTTCCATTTTCGTCAAATGGTGTTGTTCTGAACAATCCAGCCTTCATCATATATTGATCTTCTTTTGAATGTCCAATATCTTTGAAGTTATATCTGTTATAGATTGCTCCTGCGTAGAATCCAGTTCTTTCTCCAAGACGTATTGTTTCAAACTCATGAACATAAGCAACTCCATAAGCGTTATTAGAATAATCTTTTACAGTTGCACTGTCTGTCTTGTATTCACCCTTCATTCCGAATGATTTTATCTTGTTACTGTCTTTTGAAGAATTGTACCATACATTCTTCAACTGATCAAGTTCTGTTCCTAAAAGATCGCTTGTCTTCTGCATTCTTTGTTGGATATTTGAGTATTGATGTCCTTTCATTTCATCAAATGCTTGTGAAAGAATGTGTCCTTCTCCGTTTCCTATACCATTTACCTTATTGAAGATTATCTTATCGTTACCTTTTGCAGTTTCATATTTTTCTTCTAAATTTTCAGCGAAGATATAAGTATTTTCATCACCTTTTACTGCAAATGAAGTATAAGGAACTTTTACTAAGTAAACTGTTTTCAGAAGTTTTGTTAAAGGATCTTTAATATCTTTAGCCATCCAAGTAATGTTAGCTGATATAGGGTTCAAGATTGCTCCTCCTGCTACAGCATCTCTTAATGCATCATTGTATGGTTTTAAGATATTTTCTCCTAGCTCTATAGCTTTAGCATTTGTGTATTGAGTAGCTTCAGTACCAAATAGAAGGTCGATTTCATTCAGGTGATGCAGATTTTCAAGACCATCTATAGGATTAGTATATCTTACACCTGATGTATCAATATACATTCCTACTCTTGTTACTTGTGATCTTGAAGCAGTTCCGAAGTTACCCCAAGTGCTAAGGTCTATTATACGTGTTCCACCTGTCTGAATGCTTCCTCTTACTGTAATTTGGCTTGCTATAGGTGATGCAAGTGTAGCATTTGTATCAAGCTTGAATATTGGTGTGTTTACACCGTTTATAGTAACTTCTGTCAATGGTACAAGATCAGGTACTCTGATTGTAGAACCGTCTCCTGTAGTCTTTTCATTAGTTCCTGCAATTAGCTGGATATTTTCCTGAGTTCCTGTAACATCTGAATTTTCATTGTCATTAAGAACTTGTCTGTTACTTGTTACTATACCTTTACCAAATGGTGACAATATCTTAATTGTTCCATAGTTCTTAATGTATGCTCCATTTATAGCTACAACACCTTTAATACCTGTTCCGCTTCCAGCTTCAGATATGATTGTTCCATAGTTTTCCCCTTTAGCTCTTTGGTCAAGGTACATTCCTATAGTATTATTTCCTACAAGGTTGATTGTTCCATAGTTTTTAGCAATTGAGTTTGCACCTACTGCGAACATTCCGATACCGTTATGTTCCTGAACGTTTATGATACCTCTATTTATTATGTATCCTTCTTTTTCAGCTCTTCCACTGTTTGCACTTATTCCAGGAATATAATGTCCTGCAGCCATCGCAGCTGAATATTCTTCGTTTACAAGGTCAGATGCTCCTGTAGTTATAGTTCCGAAGTTTGTAGAAGGTACATTATAGTTTGTAGAGTAGATTCCCACGTTTCCGTATCCTTTTATACTTCCTTCTGCATTACGGTTTCCAAGTCCACCGTTTGCAAGAAGATCTACATTACTTCTTAAGTCAATATTTCCATAGTTGTTTACTGATCCTGCTGTATAGTATGCATAGTTATAGTCACCGTTCATCTTGATGTCTGCAAATGAATCAAGAGTACTTAGTTTATCTTGTGAATGATAGTATACTGCATTTGTCAGAAGGTTTGTAGGGCTTGAAGGAGACACAGGGTCTGTAGAAGCTGCACGTCCTAAAGTAATTTCAGGTATTTTAGTTCTTATAAGTGAATTTACTTTTCCGTTTGCATCAAGACCATATGATCCAGCTCCTATTCTTATAGCGTGAGTATTTGCTGCACCTGGAAGTTCAGCATTTGTATTTTTCTTAACAACTATACCGAATGAATAATCATCAATTTCCATGTCTGCACTTATTTCACTTGTTCTTGCCATTCTTGTCAATCTAGAGTTATCTTCTATATATACTCCTGTAGCTCTTTCATCTGCAGTAGTTACAGTGTTAGTTCCTACAGTAAATTTACCACCCTTGATATTTACGTTTCCATCACCTGAATAAACTCCGTAGCTTTCCTTACCTATAGTGATTGTTCCACCTGTACCGTCAGCTCTCTTATCATGAGTGATGTTATATCCGTAGATACCAAATGATTTTGTTTGACCAGGAGTTCCTACTTTAATGTCTCCATAGTTGATAATGTGAGTTTGAATATTTTCAACAGGATTATCATGACTGTTTGCAAATATTCCGACATTTGCTTTCTTAATATCCGTAGAATTATTTAACTCTATATTTCCAAAGTTTTCAACTGTACCTTTATTTACAACTATACCATAAGCTTTTTCATTAGTAACTGATGTTTCTTCTGTAATCTTACCATAGTTTTTAACCCAGTCATTTGCATCAGTATTTACTAATATTGCTCCGATTCCCTCTTTAGTAGTTCCAATATTGTTAAATTTGATATCAAGCCAGTTTGTAGCAACTGTGGCAGTAGTATTCATAGTATCTCCAAATATCATACCAAATCCTTTTTTATCATTGTCACCTTTATAAAGATATCTATATGTTTTTGCTCCATTAGAATCTGCTAATTTCCCTACATTTGAATCATCTGTTAACCATATACCCGCACCATTATTTTTAGTTTCAGTAGTAAATCCTGCAGAAGTTCCTGCAAATCTAATATCTGTACTTTCTCCATAAATACCAATACCATTATGATAAGTAACTATGTCAGAATCTGTAGCTCCACCTTTAGTATTAAGGTTGATTACTCCACCTCTATACGCCGCATTAGCTTTTTTACCTGTATCAACTAACGCAATACCTACTCCTCTTATAAGCTTGTTATCCTGAAGAGCAGTATCTCCAGCACCATAATTTCCATGGTTTACCTTGATGGCACCTGCAGAAGCAGCATTTTGGTTATCATAGTCAATTACTACATTTTCCTGATTTGCACTATCATTTATGCCATCAGAATTATCATAATTCTTATTTGCAGCATAGATACCTACTGCAAATTCTCCATCTACGTGAATAGTACCATTTGCTCCATCAGCTTTGTTTGTGATTTTTACACCGTTTGTTACAAGCTCTGTAGAACTTACTCTATATCTTTTACCACCATAGACAGCAGCATCACGTGAGTTATTTGTAGAAAGTCCAAGAATACCATAGTTTGTTCCTGTAACTCCAGTTTCAGCAATAAGTCCATTTCTAACTTTTGCCTGAGCTGCAGCTATACCAGATTTTGCAGCTTGTACTGTAGGATCATATTTTCCTGAAACTACGATTTTACCTTCATTTTTTAGAATACTTCCTTCTGTTCCTACGATGGCACTTCCGTGATCCACATAAATTTCAGCAGTATTTTGGTTTTCTACAGTTCCATGAATAACATTTATACCTGTTATACCATTAGTTGCAGTTCCACCCCATACATTAATTTTACCTTTATTCTTATATCCTGATTCTTCATTGTTAGTCTTTCTCCATGCTGCATTTGCATGATCGTTTCTATTTAAGGCATCTGTATCCCATCTCCATAATGAGTTTGCCATGTTAAGACCTTGTCCTGCTCTTATAGATACATCTCCGTAAACTTTTTTATTTGCATTTATTGTTACAAGTTCACTTTCCATTTTTATATCATTAAATGGATCTATTGATTTTGGATCCGCTCCTGATGACGTTTTAACTGATTTAGCTGATGTAATGGAAGTCAGTGAGAAGTTTTCTAATTCTACATCATCATCTACTTCAAGTTCCCCATTTATAAGTGTACTTTCAAATTTTTTCGCTTTAGATGTTCTTGCCTTACCATAATCAGTTGTTGCATCTGTTGCATTTGTTATAGCGGCTAAACCTGCATAATCTGCAACACCTTTCAGGAATCCATTAGTTGTGGAAGCATTTTTATCAGTATTCCATTTTATCTTACTGTCAGCAGCAGCACTTTGGTTCTGGTTAATTACACCAAGATTTACTCTGTCAGAAGCTATTGAAACTGTTACATTTTCCATTCCACGATATTTTGCTGCATCATATTTATCCTGTGAAATTCCTCCGCCAGTAGGTCTTGTAGTTGTTTTATCATAATCAGAATATGCACGGCTGTAGTCTCCTGTTCCAGCTCCTTCTGGTCCGTGAACATTATTATTATATTCATTACCGGCATATAGTATACCATCATACATATCTACCTTTGTAGCTTTAGTAAATGTTATTGCAGTACCATCAGTTGCATTCTGACGTTCTACATAGAATACAGGTAAGTTAGCATGATCATTTCCGCCTATGTTTCTACCGAATCTTGTCTCTCCTGCTCCAATTTGAGCTCCATTTGCTGTTGTTGAAGTTACCACACTATTCTGTGCATTGTTTTGATGTACTATTTCACCTGCAAATTCTATGTATCCTCCATTTTTAGCGTAAAGTGCTCCATTTTCTCCTGAAACTACTGTTATTCCAGTATTTGCTCCAGTTGTATCATATATTACATTTGATCCTGCTCCCTCAGCATAAGCACCTATTCCATATATCAGAGATTTATTAGCATCTGCTGCGTCTAAATCTGAGATTTCCTTAGTCGAACCATATACTTTAGTCCCTTTTATAATAATATCTCCACCATTAATTGCAAAAGCTGCTACGTTTTTATAAGTATCTGCCCTATGATCAGCATTTCTTCCATGATCTGGTCTTGTTGTGAATTCATTATTATCAGCAGCTGTTATTCCTCCATTAATTTCAATCAGTGATCCACTGTCTGTTACCGGAGTGGCAGATGTCTTTTTATTAAAAGTATTATTAATAGGAGTTTCGCTACCTTCATATACTCCAGCTGCATTATATTTTCTATACTCTCCTACACCATTAGCATATGCAATAAACGATTTACGTCCTCCTGCTCTTGTTGCTGCTGCTGTTGCACCTCCAACTGATATTTTACCTCCATTTTCTGCACGATATGCTACTCCAAAATGAGATACCATGTCTACTGGAGAAAGTACTTTTACTTCAGTTGCTTTTTTCTCAATAGGTGTTGTATTATTACTTATCAGACTATGATCATAACTGTTAAATACTCCTGTAGAATACACCATAGTTGTATTTGTGGAAATATTTTCATATGGTACCGCATATCCCCATTTGTGTGCAGCAGATCCTCCAGACGTCAAATAAGTACCATCAGAAATAGTGGCAATTGGAGTTGTATTTGTATTTGAAGTAGTACCTGAAGTATTTGCAATGCTTACTACAGTTCCTTTGGCAGCATAAACTAGTACACCATTTGTAGATCTTCCTCCAAATCCAAGGTTAAGATCGTTTATTGTTAAGTCTGTAAGAATAGTATCTCTATTTCCATTACTTTCGTCATCTCCAATTGCAGACCATGTGTTTATGTCTTTTCTCTGTCCTGAAATTGCATAAATACCAACATTTTTATCTGAATTATTGTCAGCTGATCTTGTAGCACCTATTACTCCCTGGAATTTAAGAGAGTTTGTTACTCCATGAATTCCGAAATATCCTATAGTTCCTAATCTAGGATTTAAATGGTTATTTGTAAATGGATGAGGACCTCCACTTCTATTTGTAGCAGTGTTAAAGAATGCAACAACGTTTTCATTTCCATTTACTTCTATATGCTTCAGTTCCACTTGTCCCTGCTTTACATATCCCAGATTTGAGAATATTATATTATGTTCGCTCGAAGTATGATTATCTTTATTTTGAATTCTTATCGCTCCATGCCCTACGTAGTCATTAGTATTCATAGTAGATTCAGCATTTTTAATGATAAGCTTTTTAGCAAATCTCTGGTTATTAAATCCTACGTTTCCATCACCTTTTACAATCATATCAAGCTTTGCTGCATTAGTACCTGCATCATCTTTCGCTATTATAACTTCCCTATTTGTAGCATATGCTCCTTCTGTAATGTTGATACCTATATTTTTATCCCCTGTCAAATTCATTCTTATATGATGAGGATAACCTGTTGTATCTAACTTAAGTATCTTTGAATTAGAAGGTGAAGCAGTTCCATTCTCTCCATTATTAACTATTTCTATTCCTATAGAACCATTACTTATATCAAATAAAGTTCTACCTCCAGACTGATCACTAAATATTTCCAATTTTGGAGATTTATGCATAAGTATACCACTTGTTGTTCTTGATCCTCCTCCATCAACTGTAAAATGTGGATTTGTAAGTTTTACAGAAGTACCATTAGCAGTACTATCATTTGTCATAAATAACCCTGTAGAGCCTACTCCATGAACATAGAAAGAAGGACTATTAATAGTCATTACATTAGCACCAGCATTATTACTATAAATCATAAGTCCGTTACTTCCATCCCCATTAACAGTAAAGGAAGGATTGTTAATTGTATCTACTCTTGAACCTTCTCTTAACAGCATTCCGTTACTTCTATCCCCATTAACAATAAAGGAGTTACCATAACTTGAGCTTCCTATAGTAGTTATTGTTTTATTAGGAGCAAGATAAAAACCAACACTTCCTCCTCCATCAACATCAAAATGGTTACCTTCAAATGTCGAACTTGCTGCTGCATCATCTATTCTGATTCCTGTTCCATCAGTAACAGTAAAATTAGTAAAATCAACTTTATGTGCGTTTGTATTATTTAGATAAACACCATTACTTCTTTTATCACTTGTGATTGTTCCTGCATCAGTTATATTAATTGTACCATTTGCCCCTGAATACACACCATTACTTCTAGTTCCTAAGGCTTTAATATCTACTCTTCCATTAGATATATTTACATTTTTACCAGAACTTGGAGCATATACACCATTACTGTAAGTTCCTGTATTTGTTATAGTTACTTTTCCAGTTCCATTCATAGTTATATTATCAGCTTGAGCATATATACTGTTATTGTTAGTTCCACTACTAGTTATAGTTACAT
>CAJPML010000013.1 GCA_905371725.1 Leptotrichia sp. oral taxon 215 | reverse complement strand
GGATAACCTTGTCCAGATGCCTTCCATATTTTTAATATTGAAAAATAATCCAGAAGATATGTTCCACCTAAAATATTAAGATATATAATAATTTCATTAAATAGTTTCGTCTTTATTTTTACTCCATTTTTTTCAAAATCATATATGGCAGATAAAAAAGCCTTTGTGACAGTAGGACTGTTACTGAAGTTACTTGAAAAAAGATAAAGTAATTTTGTCCTGAAATCACTTTTAAACACATTAAGCAGTTCAAATGGATCTGCACGTGTTCCATCATAAACCAGATGACCTGTCCACCATAATCTAGCTAAAGGATGCATAATAAGAGATTTTCTTTTTCCATGTGAGAAGAAAAAAGTGTTTTTTATCATTTTTTCAGTTACTTCCTTTTTGTCAAAGGAATTTCTATATTTCACATAATCCAAGAAATCACTGTGTGCCATTCCAGCCCATAAATTTTCATTTGATGCTTCTACAACTGATAAATTTTTCATTGATGAATAAAGAGTTCTTATATTTTCCAAATCAGTTTTTTCAGGTCTTTCAGAAGACATATCCAAATCAAATTGAGGAACTTCCTTTTTAAATTCTAGGAAAGGGGAGTTATCGTCAAAGAATTTAAAAATCCAGTCATTTGTAGCTGATTTATAGTTTTCAAGATTAATTTCAATATTTTTTCTTAGCGTTTCGAGGGAAATTTCTTTTAAAAAATTAAGTATCATCCTATTTCCTCCTCATTCTGTTCAAATTCCATCATTGCACTGAAACTTCTACTTATAGGAAAATTTATTATTTTCTGTGCAAGATCATAGGAAAATTCCTTTTCAAGGGTTTCCCTATTAAGCTCAATATTCATATTTGCCAGTACTTTTTTAATTGTTTTAAACCAGTTATAATCTTCAAAATTTTCCAAATCAGAATTTTTAAGATTTTCGAGAACATAAATTAACGTAGGGAAAATAACTGAAGAATGGAGTAGTGGCTGAAAAATTCCCTTTGAAAGTATAGAATACTGCTCATATTCAGTTTTGTAAAGGGAAATCCCAATTCTATCGCTCATCATATCAATTTCCATACCGCTTTTATCTTCTGAATTTTTTTTCAATATTAAAAATATGGAAGGCATCTGGACAAGGTTATCCTTTTCCTTTTCAATTTCAATATTAAAAGGTTTTGCAATTGCCAGAATATTAGCTTTTTCAAGGTTAAATGAAATATTCTGATAATCATCATTAAAATTTTTGTTTGTATAATTTTTTATATCTTTTTTAACTATAATAAAAAAACATATATTTATTTTGTTATTAAGTAAAGATTCATGAATAGGTATATTTTCAAATCCAAGTTTTGACTTAATAATAGTCCTGTATGAAGTAGATGGACACTCTATATGAAAAACAAATTCGGCGTATTCATCTTCTATAAGTTTTAATAATTTCTCATCATCAGTATTTGCAGTCAAATGAAAGATTATATTTTCTCCTTTTCTACCAACTTTCAAATTTGAAGTGAAGGAAGAATTTATATAATCATCTGAAAAATAAGTAAGTACAGGATAAGGATATAATCTATATTCTATATTCATATAACTCCACCTCCATTGAACAGTCGTCAGAATAATTTAAAATAAAAGTCAATACAAATTTTTCATTTTTTTTCAAATTTTCAATATATATTTTGTCCTGACTTAAAAATAAAGGATTATCAAAAATATCATCCTTATAGGCGTTTCTTATTTTTGATTTAAGATTATTCTGTTCTCCTGAGAGACTTATTCTTATACAGGCTCTTTCAATATCTCTGTCAGATAAAATTACAAGTTTATATTTTTTCATTTTCTTATTTAGGATTATTAAACGTATATTTGCATCTTCAATACGGTTTATTTCCTTTATTTCAATTACATTATTATCTGAGTCTAATATGGAAAACTCATTTTTCAAATATTTATCTTCTTCAAACTCTATCTTTTTATTTCCAAAAATAGAGTCTATAATTTCTATTGATTCGTCATTAAAATCTTTTGTAGACATTATTTCAACATTATTAAAATCTTCATTTCCCTTAGGTATTGTCATAGAATTTCTTTTTTTAGGGATTTCAGTAATTTGCTGAGTAAATATTTTTTTTGTCTCGTCACTGACTTTATCAATTTTACTGTTTTCTGTATGACTATCCAAAAGAAAGAGATCATCAGGAAGAAACTTTCCAATTCCTTCAACATCCATTTGCTCATCAATATTACTTTTTCCTAATTCGATAATCTTATTTTTAATCATCATTTTCAATTCTTTAAGCACATATTTGGCATTTTTATCTGAATGTCTGTCAGGTTCCCAGTTATCATGCTGAGGAGCTTCCATTTCTTTAAAATAGTTGTTAAGTTTATCACCGCTTAAAATAAAGACAGCAGAAAATTTTATATTTGAAGGAAGTCTGTCTAAATCAAAAATTTTCATACCATTTGCACGTGAAATAAGGACTTTTCTGTTTAAGTTATCATATAAAATTTTTAACTCGAAATTTCCTAGATCCCTAAAAACATCACCTAAAAGAAAACTGTTAGGATTATTTTCCAGATTGTCAGTAGATGTAAGAACCTGATAATAGCTCCATATAGACTGATATTTTCTCTTTTCGCTTATATTAAAATTTTCTATTATATCTTTTAATGTACCTGCTGATATTGTTATATTGTCTATTTTTACAACAAGATTTTTATTATAGATGGCAATTAAAAAATTATCCAGAATTGCAACGACAAGTTCTTCCTTCCATTTACTATCTTCCAGAAAACCAACTATATAAAGATCTGTTCCAGTTATACCGTTTCTCTTAAAAGAGGTATCCATATTTAATTCTGAAAAGAAGGGAGTATTTTTCTCAGTTTCTCCATAATATCCTATTCCTTGTGTAAATCTTTCAGTACTTTCAACTTTCCATTTGGCCGGACCGCCTATCGAAATCTGATAGCCCATGCTTTGAGTGTTTTTATCATCTTCTATAGGAAAGGAAATAAGTCTTGAAACACCTTGTGAAGCAAGAACCCCTTCAGTATCATAACTTGTATAGAAAACAGTTCTTATATCTGAACATGCAAAAGGAGCTGATTTACCAATACCGTAACTTCCACCTAATGAGTCATACTTATCTGAAATTCCTGATGATTTAATCAGACTTTGCCAGGGATTTATCATGTAAGCTTCCTTTGCTCCTGTTAATCCGGTAGTATTAAAGTCACTTATTCTCAAAATATTTATATTTTTTTCATTCATTTTAGCACAGGCATTTTCAAAAAATTTTTTTGCTTTATTGTCAGTTTCTGAATGAAAGCATTTGTTTAAAGCTTCGTTTAATTTTGAAAAACCTGGTATACTTTTAGTTCTGACCTGAAACTTTGAAAATTCTACGACTACAGGCTCTGAAAAATTTAATCTGGCATCAAGTGAATTTTGACATACCTCTTTAGCCAGAGAAGCAAATAATGTTCCTCTGTAGGTTTCAATTCCTGCTTCGCTAATCCCATATCTTTGAGAATAATTACTTTCAGGAAAATTCCAATTAATATTCATAATAAATTGTAAAGGGACTGTTTTGTATATTTTTGAAAAACAATACCTTAAACCCTCCTTTAATTTTTTATATTATTATATCTTAAATTTATCATAAACAATTTGTAATAGTCAATAGTTTTTAAAAAAATATTTGAAAAACTAGTCATTTTATTCAAATTATGTTAAAATACTAAATAGATTATAGAATAAAAGATATATAACAGACAGAAATTTTAAAGAGTAGTTGGAGGAAAAATCTTGGAAATTTTAAGTAGTGTGGCAAAGGAATTAAATCTAAAATTGTCACAGGTTGAAAATACCGTAAACCTCTTTGATGAAGGTGCTACAGTTCCATTTATAGCACGTTACAGAAAAGAAGTTACGGGAAATCTTGATGAAGAGCAGATAAGGGAAGTAATTGAAAAAGTTACATATTACAGAAATCTTGAAAAAAGAAAAGAAGAAGTTATAAGGCTTATAGAAGAACAGGGAAAACTTACTGAAGAGCTGAAAGCAAGTATAACTAAGGCTTTAAAGCTGCAGGAAGTGGAAGACCTGTACTTGCCGTATAAGAAGAAAAAAAAGACAAAAGCAGATATTGCAAAGGATCAGGGACTGGAACCCCTATCAATATTTGCATTATTGCCTAAAACAACGATGGATTCCTTAAAGGCTGAAGCGGAAAAATATATTACAGAAGAAGTTCCTACAGTGGAAGCTGCAATTGAAGGAGTACATTTAATTATTGCACAGAATATATCAGAAGACATAAAAGTAAGGGAATTTTTAAGGGAAAGAATTGCAAAATATGGAATACTTACTTCAAAAGTAATTGAAAAGAATAAAGGCGAAGATGAAAAAGGCGTGTATCAGGATTATTATGAATATTCAGAAGCTATTGAAAAGGCGGCTTCAAATAGAATTCTGGCATTAAACAGAGGGGAAAAGGAAAAAATTCTGAAAGTTGATATAGAAATAGATGAAAAAACGGAAGAATTTATAATGAACTTTATACTCAAATCATTCGGAAATAAAAATTTGACAGATTTTTACAGGGAAATTATAAAAGATTCCCTTGACAGGCTTGCATATCCGTCAATAAAAAATGAAGTGAGAAATATATATACTGAAAAAGCTGAAGAGGAAGCAATAAATATATTTTCTGAAAATCTGGAAAAACTGCTGCTGCAACCTCCGTTATCTAAAAAAACTCTTATGGGTCTTGATCCGGGATACAGAACCGGATGTAAGATGGTTGTAATAAACAAGGACGGATTCTATGAAACAAATGATGTTCTTTATCTGGTTGAGGAAATGCATAACCAGAGACAGCTTGACGAGGCTAAGAAGAAAATATTGAACTATATTGATAAATACGGTGTGGATATAATAGCAATAGGAAACGGTACTGCATCAAGGGAAACAGAAAGTTTTGTAGCGAAGGTAATAAAAGAAGCAAAAAGACAGGTATCCTATCTGATAGTAAGTGAAGCGGGAGCGTCAGTGTATTCTGCATCAAAGCTTGCAATAGAAGAGTTTCCTGAACTTGATGTTACTGCAAGAGGTGCAATTTCAATAGCCAGAAGAATACAGGATCCTATGGCTGAGCTAGTAAAAATAGATCCGAAGTCAATAGGAGTTGGAATGTACCAGCATGACGTAAATCAGAAAAAGTTGAATGAAACTCTGGAGCAGACAATAGAGCATGTGGTAAATAATGTGGGAGTAAATATCAATACTGCATCATGGGCACTTCTGAGCTTTGTATCAGGAATTAAGAAAAATGTGGCTAAAAATCTTGTAGATTATAGACATGAAAATGGGGACTTTAAAGACAGAAAACAGCTTAAAAAGGTAAAAGGTCTTGGGGATAAGGCGTTTGAGCAGATGGCAGGATTTGTAGTAGTGCCTGACAGTGAAAATCCTCTTGATAATACAATAATTCACCCTGAATCCTATCACGTTGCGGAAACAATATTGAAGGAAGCAGGATGTAAGGTTTCGGACCTGAAGGAAAATCTGGATGAAGTAAGACAGAAACTGAAAACAGTCAATCTGGAAAAAATTATAAAAGAAAATGATTTTGGTCCTCAGACTGCAAAGGATGTATATGAAGCGCTTCTGAAGGACAGAAGAGATCCGAGGGATGAATTTGAGAAGCCTTTATTGAGATCTGATATACTGAATATGGATGATCTTAAGGAAGGGATGGTTCTGGAAGGTACAGTAAGAAATGTTGCGAAATTTGGGGTTTTCGTAGATATCGGACTGAAAAACGATGCATTGATTCATATATCTCAGATATCTGATAAATTTGTATCAGATCCTACAAAAGTATTATCTGTAGGACAAATAATAAAAGTTAAAATCTTGTCGCTTGACAGGGAAAGAGGAAGAGTGGGGCTTACAAGAAAAGGTATTTAATATCCGGTGTAGTTTAATTAAAATTATGAAATAGAGAAAGAAGGTAAAAGAGATGAGTTTATTTTTAATCGGGCTTGTGCCTATAATATTGTTTTTGGTTTTATTGGCAGGTCTTAAAAAATCTGCTATGTTCAGTGCGTATACAAGTTTGCTGACTGCGATTATCTTGACGTTTATTGTTCCGGCGTGGAGAATGCCGGTACAGGGAATACTTGCTTCGATACTGGAAGGATTTGCAGTGGCATGGATGCCAATAGGATTTGTAGTTATTGCGGCGTTATTCGCGTATGATCTGTCAGTAAAAACGGGGAAAATAGAAACAGTTAAAAAAATGCTGGGAAATATAACGACAGATAAAAGAGCACAGGCATTAGTGTTAGCATGGGGATTTGGAGGATTTATAGAAGGTATAGCAGGATATGGAACTGCAGTTGCAATTCCAGCGGCAATAATGGTTTCATTAGGATTTAATCCGCTGAATGCAGCATTAATATGCCTTATAGCAAATTCTACACCTACTGCATTTGGAACAGTGGGACTGCCTGTTACTACAATGGTTTCAAAACTCGGGCTTGACAAGGCAGGAAACTTCACACCTCTGTTTACATCATTGTTATTGTTAATATTGACATGCCTGATTCCATTTATTATCGTTCAAATGGCAAACAAGGAAATAGAAGGTGGAAAAAATCCTGCATTTGGAAAAGGAATAGTTCCGGTAATTTTAGCTTCAATATTGGGATATCTCATACAGCCTATAATAGCATTTACAATGGGAGCAGAGCTTACAACAATATTATCGAGCTTGCTTGCAATGATATTAATGATAGTATCTATAAAAATGTTTGTTAAAAATGACGAAGGGTTTGAAAAAGCCTATGTTACAGGGCAGGAAGCATTTCTTGCATGGCTGCCTTATATTTTAATGATAGTACTTATAGTAGGAACAAGTCCAGTTGTGGCGCATATACACGAAATGCTGGAACCTACTACTACTAAATTTAACTTTGCTTTAGGAAATCAGGCAACATGGTTTAAGGATGGAGGAGATCCGAGTGTAACATTTAAGTGGTTACTGGCTCCTGCGGCACCTTTATTTCTAGCAACAGTAATTGCAGGATTTATACAAAGGGCTAAAATAAAAGATATGGGGGAAGTATTATGGCATACGACAGTCCATAAAATACCTTCATTAACAGTAATCATGGGAATAGTTGCATTGTCTGTTGTTATGAAACATAGCGGAATGATACAGAGCATAGCCGATGGATTTGTAAGTCTTACAGGAAAAGGATTCCCATTGATTTCACCATTCCTTGGAACAATAGGGACATTTGTTACAGGAAGTGACCTGTCGTCAAACCTGCTGTTTGGGGATCTGCAGCATAGCGTTGCTGAAGGGCTGAAACCTGGAAGCGATATGCTGAAATCATTGTTTATAGCTTCAAACACTGCAGGAGCAACTGGAGGAAAGATGATATCGCCTCAGAATATTGCCATAGCGGCTTCTACTGTTGGACTTGTAGGGCAGGAAGGGGATATGCTGAAATTTACTATTAAATATTCAGTAGTTTACGCAATAATTTTAGGTGTACTTGTATTTGTCGGAAGTGGAATGATAGCTTAATTATAAAAAAATATTAAAATAAGGGCGGCGATGGGCCCTCATATAAATAACAAAAATATAGACAACAAAAAAATTGGAGGAGAAATGTCAGAAGAACAGAATGTTGAAAAGGTTGATTATGCCGGAACGCTAAATTTACCGAAAACAAGCTTTAAAATGAAAGCAAATCTGGCTCAGAAGGAGCCAATTACTTTAAGGGACTGGAATAAGGCAAATATCTATGAAAAATCTCTGAAAGAAGATAAAGGTTTTTTCATATTGCATGATGGACCGCCATATGCAAATGGTAGTATTCATATAGGACATGCCCTAAATAAAGTGCTTAAGGATATAATTCTAAAATACAAAAGGCTGAGAGGTTACAATGCTCCATATATTCCTGGATGGGATACGCATGGACTGCCGATAGAATGGAAAATCATGGAGGAACTTGGAGAAAAAGCAAAGACTATGTCTCCGCTCCAGATAAGGCAGGAATGTAAGAAATACGCACTTAAATGGGTAGAAAAGCAGAAGGCTGAATTTATAAGATTAGGAATTTTAGGAAACTGGGAAGACCCATATATTACATTAAGACCTGAATATGAGGCAGAACAGCTGAAAGTATTCAAGGAAATATATGAAAATGGATATATATATAAAGGACTGAAACCTGTATACTGGTCACCAACAACAGAAACAGCACTCGCTGAAGCAGAAATTGAGTATAAAGATGTAGAATCACACTCGATTTATGTTAAATTTGAAGGGAAACAGGATTTACTTGATAAACTTGGAGTAAATGAAGCAAGTATCCTAATATGGACAACTACACCATGGACATTGCCTGCGAATTTGGGAGTTTTCCTGCACCCTGAATTTGATTATGGGGTTTATAAGACAGAAAAAGGAAACCTGATTTTAGCAAAAAGTCTTTCTGAAACAGTATTTTCGACACTAGGATTATCCTATGAACTGCTAAAGGAATTTAAGGGAACAGAGATTGAAAGAACTCATTACAGACATCCGTTTTTAGACAGGGATGGACTTGTAATGCTTGGAGACTATGTAACTGCAGATGCAGGAACAGGAGCAGTCCATACTGCACCTGGACATGGGGTAGATGACTACAACTATTCCTTGAAATATAACATAGGAATACTGTCGCCTGTTGATGATAAAGGTCACATGACAAAAGAAGCAGGGAAATATGAGGGAATGTTTTATGCGAAGGCAAGTAATGTAATAGTGGAAGACCTTACTGAAAGCGGACATCTGCTTCACCACAGTAAATTTACCCATTCATATCCTCACGACTGGAGAAGTAAAAAACCTGTAATTTTCAGGGCTACTGAACAATGGTTTATAAGTGTTGATGAAAGTGATATAAGACAGAATGCACTGGATGCACTGAAGAATGTTGAATTTGTTCCTGAATGGGGGAAGAATAGAATCAATGCAATGCTTGAAACAAGACCTGATTGGACTATTTCAAGACAGAGAGTATGGGGAGTACCGATACCTATTTTCTACAACAGGGAAACAAATGAAGTTATATATGAGCCTGAAATAATGGATAAAGTTATTGAATTAGTAAAAAAAGAGGGAACAGACATATGGTGGAAATATGAAGCTGAAGAAATTATAGGAGATGAACTGCTTGAAAAATACAATCTGAAAAATATTCCGTTAAGAAAAGAAAGAAGTATTATGGACGTATGGTTTGATTCAGGGGTTTCACATAGAGGAGTACTTGTGCCAAGGGAATTGCCAAGACCGGCAGACCTTTACCTTGAAGGAAGTGACCAGCATAGAGGATGGTTCCAGTCATCATTGCTGACATCGATAGCAAGTACAAAGGATGCACCGTATAGAAGAATACTTACCCATGGATTTGTAATGGATGGGCAAGGTAGAAAAATGTCCAAGTCATTAGGGAATACAATACTTCCTAAAGACATTACTGAAAAATATGGAGCTGACATTCTAAGACTTTGGGTGTCTTCAGTAGATTACAGGGAAGATGTAAGAATTTCTGAAAATATATTACAGCAAATGTCTGACGCATATAGAAGAATAAGAAATACTGCAAGATTCCTTATGGGAAATTTAAGTGATTTTAACTATTCAGAAGACAAGGTCGACTATAATGATATGTTTGAAATAGACAGATGGGCTATGCATAAGCTTGAAGAATTGAAGGAAAAGACTACAAAATATTATGATAGATATGAATTCTACAGTCTATTCCAGGAAATAACATATTTCTGTTCGATTGAAATGTCTTCCTTCTATCTGGATATAGTAAAAGACAGACTTTACTGTGAAAATAAAAAGTCGCCTGAAAGAAGAAGTGCACAGACTGTACTGACAGAAGTACTGAGAGTGCTTGTAAGGGTAATTTCTCCTGTACTGTCATTTACAGCAGAAGAAATCTGGGAAAGAATACCTGAAAGCATAAAAGAGGAAGAAAGTGTACATTTAAGTTCATGGATTGAAGCAAATCCTGAATACAAAAATGAGGAGCTTGCTAAAAAATGGGAGAAGATATATCATTTAAGAAAAGAAGTTAACAAAAAACTTGAAACTGAAAGACAGACCGGAATGATAGGACATTCACTTGATGCAAAAGTTCTGCTGAATATATCAAATGATGAATACGCATTCCTGAAAGAATATACAGAAGCTGAAGTTTCTGATCTGTTCATTGTTTCGCAGGTGAGATTTGTAAATGAGAAACTACAGAAAAGTGAAATAGAGGGAATCACTATTGCTGTAGAAAAAGCATCTGGAGAAAAATGTGAAAGATGCTGGAAATATGATGAAGAAGTTGGACATGACCATGAACATAATGATGTATGTCCAAGATGTGCTAAAGTTCTTAATTCTTTGGAAAAATAATAAACAGAATGGCTTATTTATGGGTGTTTAAATACTCATAAATAAGTCAAAAAAGAAATTTATTTTTTCAAAAATAAAGAAAAGGAAGGAAATATGCTTTATATAATAATTATTACAGTCCTTACAGTGATTGACCAGTTTACAAAGTCTGAAATGTTAGCTGTAGCAGAAGGAAAAATTGGATATTCAATACCGGTTATACAGGGATTTTTTCACTTTACCTATGTGGAAAATCATGGAGGAATTTTTGGACTGTTTCAAGGAAAAATTGGGGTATTTACAATTGTCAGTTTAATTTTATTAGGATATGTAGTATTTACAGAATATAAAAATTTTAAGAATTATACAAAATGGACAAAAATAGGGGTCTCTGTAGTAGCAGCAGGTGCTGTAGGAAATATGATTGACAGAATTTTTAGGGGATTTGTCGTGGACATGATAGACTTTAATGGATTATGGAGTTTTGTCTTTAATGTTGCTGATATGTATGTGCATATTGGTATTTATATTATTGTAATTGACTACTTAGTAAGAAAACATATGGAAAAGAATAAAAAATAGTCTATGGTGGATGTCTCAAAATAGTAAAAATACAATATATAAAACAGT